>JAUZQI010000186.1 GCA_030951095.1 Mariprofundus sp.
CAGGTTGACTGTGATGATTTTCACCTTATCCGCCTGTTTCAGGTTGCCGGGGTGGTTCACCGAGGCTCCAGCGGGCCGATGCAGTCCGATATAAACTATATCCTTGATATCCAGCTTGCGGGGCGATGCTTGGCCTGTCCCGCCTTGTTCAAAGAAATGCAGTTTTGACATAATGGGGGAAAAGCCGGGCAGGTAGCCTTCAATCGTTTCTCCACTCATCAGGTTTATTGTTACAGCCTGATAGTGAGTACTGATATTTTTAGATTTTTGGTTCATATCGTTCCTGTATTCGCAATCCTGAAATTTGGGATATATTGGTTAAAGGATTTCATGATTGCATCTCCATGGTTGTCTGTAAATATCCTGCATATCTACCATTTCCAAAACAGGCGACGAACGTTGTATGATAACAACATCTTCGGCAGTTCGATCCATGGCACATCCGTTTCACCTCACCCGGCTTACTTTATTCATCAAGTAATTGAGCACCAGTCGCACACCGGCGCCGGTTGCACCTTTGGCGGATAGATCTGTTCCCTTCATGTTCCAGGCGGTGCCGGCGATGTCGAGATGTGCCCAGGGGATATCACCAACAAAGCGGGAAAGGAAACAGGCCGCTGTGATCGTACCGGCCTCACGCCCGCCGATATTTCTGATATCGTCAATGTCGGATTTGATCTGCTCCTGATATTCCTCATGCATAGGCAATTCCCATACCCGGTCATGGGTGAAATCTCCCGAAGCTATTAATTCTTTTTTCAGTTTTTTACCTGTGCCCATCAATCCTGATGCATGTGCTCCAAGTGCAATGACACAGGCACCGGTCAGTGTGGCAAAATCGATAATCTCGGACGGTTTTCTTTCAGCGGCATAAGCCAACGCATCCGATAAAATAATGCGACCTTCGGCATCGGTATTCTGAATTTCAATACTAATATCTTTTTTGTACCCGCGAATAATATCGCCCGGCTTGTAGGCAGATGCACCCAGCAGGTTTTCTGTTGATGGAATCACGCCAAGCAGATTGACGGGCAAATTCATTTCAATCACTGCCTTGAAAATACCCAGTACAGCAGCGGAGCCGCACATATCGAATTTCATTTCTTCCATCTGCGGCCCCGGTTTGATCGAGATGCCGCCAGCATCAAAAGTAAGTCCTTTGCCAACCAGTGCAACAGGCGCATCGCCTTCTATGCCACCCTGGTATTCCAGCACAATAAAGCGGGGCTCTTTAGCTGAACCCTGATTAACAGCCAGCAGTGCATTCAACCCGGTTGTTTTAATCGCCTGCTTATCCATCACTGTCACATGAAGCCGGGGATGCGATAGCGAGGCAGCTTGCTGGCCAAGATATTCGGGTGTACAGACATTGCCGGGTTCATTGGCCAGATCACGGGCGAAATTGGTGCCGGCAGCGATGGCTCGTGCCCGTGTTACTGCGCATTCGGCGCGATTCAGGTCGCGCCGGGATGCAATCATAATGGTGACAGAACGTAGTTTGCGTTTGTTGCTTTCATTGCTTTTTTGATATTTGTCAAACTGATACAGGCCCAACAATACACCTTCAGCTATGGCCTGCACCTTGTCGGACAGTGTGGTGCCGCGTATGGCAAGCTCCTGCAGAAATAGCGATACATCGCGTGCACCACCTTGAGCCAGCTTTCGAACCGCTTTCGCAGCCAGTACACGCAGTTTATGCAGATTGAGTTTCTTCTCGTCGCCAACATCCAACAACATGACTCGCTGTGTAAATATTCCTTCAACGTCATACAATGTATGGCTTTCACCGAATGTGCCCGTGCTGTCATATTTCCTTAGAAAGGCAGGGAGCACTTTGCCGCTCACCTGTTGCAGTATTTTGCTTGATTTGGTCAGGTTTCGTCCGTTCAACAGCGGTAAAACAACTGCATCATCACGCTGTTTGTGGGCATGCCCTGCTTTGACGCTGATTTCAATCATAGAAAACCTCTAAGGTGGTGGAGTAACGCAGATAATGCCGGTTAGTCACAGAAAGCTCAATTGCGCCAGAACTCCGGCACTAGCAATACGAAAAAGGTATAAATTTCCAGACGTCCGAGGATCATGCCGAAGATTAATACCGACTTGGCCATATCGGGCAATGATTCGTAATTATCCGCCGGGCCCACCTGGCCGAAGCCAGGGCCGGTGTTGGTGATACAGGCTGCCGCAGCAGTAAATGATGTGACCATGTCAACACCCGTGAAAGCCAGCAACATGGCGACAATAACATAACAGACGATGAACAATACGGCGAAGCCCCATAATGCTTCGGTGACATTCGGTGTGATGCGATGATTGCCCATTTTAACGTAAATGATGCCATGCGGATGCACCAGTCGGCGAATTTCCCTGATGCCCTGGCGGAACAGCAACATAATGCGCACGACCTTCATACCACCTCCGGTGGAGCCGGCACAGGCACCGATAAACATAGTCATTACCAGCAGCATGGTGGCACCGGGTGCCCAGAGGCTGTAATCACTGACGGCAAAGCCGGTAGTGGTGGCTATGGAAATCACGTTAAACACTACATGGATCGCTGTGTCCTGACCGGTTGCAGTGACCATCAGGCTAATGCATGCAAGTAACAGACATAACCAGCCGATATAGACTCTGAATTCTTCATCAAGAAAATAAGTGTGCAGGGAAAAGCCTTTTCGGGCAGCTGCGAAGTGTAATGTGAAATTCATGCCGGCAAGTATCATGAAGCAGATAGCGACAATTTGCATCTGTGTATCCTGATAAAAACCGAAACTGGCATCGTGGGTAGAAAACCCGCCTATTGCTACTGTGCACATAGCATGATTGATTGCATCAAAGGGAGTCATGCCAGCCAGCCAGTATGCCAGTGCGCAAATTACAGTCATGCTCAGATAGAGATACCAGAGCAGTTTTGCCGTTTCGGTGACACGAGCCGTGAGTTTGTCCTTGACAGGGCCCGGTGCCTCAGCTCTGAATAACTGCATGCCGCCGACGCCCAAAAGTGGCATCACAGCCACTGCCAGTACGATGATACCCATGCCGCCCAGCCACTCTTGCATGGAACGCCAGACCAATATCGAACGCGGCAAGTGATCCAGCCCGGAGAGTACCGTTGCACCTGTTGTGGTAAGACCGGATGTGGATTCAAACATGGCATCAGCAATCGAGGGCAGGGTACCGGTGGTCCAGAAGGGGACGGCACCGATCAAAGCGAGCACCAGCCATGCAAGCGCAACAATCAGAAACCCGTCGCGATGACTCAAACGTTCCGGTGAACCGCCACCGAAGCGGATCATGCCAATGCCAAATAGAATGACAATAGCGCCAGCTTCCAGAAACTCGGCGGTATGGCCAGCACCATAATATATGGCCACCAGCGCAGGAATCATCATACAGCCACCATATAGCGCAACCAGCATGCCGATTGTCCAGATCACACCTTTAGGGTGCATGCGTTAAAAGAATTCCAGATGTACTTCGAACAATCTTTCGACAGCGGCAATCGAAGCGCTGGTTGTAACAATCAGTACATGATCGTGTGTTTCAACCTGAACAGACCCATTAGGAACAATAATATCGCCATGGCGTAAAATAGCTCCGATCACCGTATCTTCCGGCAACGACAGTTCTCTCAAGGGGGTGTTCAGAATGGTGCTGGTCTCCAGTGCTTCGGTCTCCAGCACTTCCAAGCTACCGTCAGCCAGCGTGGCCATGCCGTGAATTCTTCCTTTGCGCACAAAACCCAATATAGAGGCGACTGTCGATAAACGCGGTGAGACAGTGACATCCAGACCGATCTGGCGTACTACCTGTGTATAAATAGAGCGGTTCACCAGCGTTACCACGTGCGGCACGCCGTAACGTTTGGCAATCAGGCTGCTGAGGATATTGGTTTCATCATCATTGGTCATGGCCAGAAAATCTTCCATTTTATCGATATTTTCTTCTTCCAGAAGTTTCTGATCCAGCGCATTACCGCGAATGATGACAACATTGTTGAACTGTTCAGACAGCCACTCAGCCCGCTTTTCGTTGTGTTCAATCAGTTTGACCTGGGCACCGGCCTTTTCAAGTTCCTTGGCGACAATAAACCCGATGTGGCCACCGCCAACCATCAATATATTGCGCCCCCGTGGTGAATGGCACGTCAGGCTGAGTGCATGCATTAATGTCTCAAGTTGCTGGCATGCCACGGTCACATAAATACTGTCACCGGCCAATAGCACAGTCTCGCCTTTGGGCACACGCCAGCATCCATTGTGTTCGTGTGCAACCACATACACCGGCAGGTGATCCATGACTTCCGGCAATTCTTTTAGCGATAATCCGGCCAGAATGCTTTTGGGGCGTACGATCAATTCCACCAACTGCAATGCACCGCCAAAAAATTCCCTCGCATCCATGGCGCTGGAGACATTCAATCGCCCCATCACCACTTTAGCCGCTTCTGCTTCCGGCGAAATAATGACATCAATTGGCAACTCATCGCGTCCGATTAACCCCTTACGGCTGACATAATCGGTTTCGCGTACTCGTGCCACCTTGGTCGGCACCTTGAACAGCGAATGCGCCACCTGGCAGGCCAGCATATTGATTTCATCATTGGTGGTGACTGCAATCAACAGGTCGGCATTTTTTGCTCCGGCCTGTTCCAGTATGCTCGGATAAGACGCTTTACCACAGACTGTTTTTACATCCATAGCTTCGGAAATAACCTGAAGCCGGTCAGCATCCTGATCAACTACGGAAACATCATTGCCTTCTGTCGCAAGTCGACTGGCAATATGATAGCCGACTTCTCCTGCTCCCAGTATCACCACATTCATGAGGACGCCTGTACATGCTGTACGAGCCCGAAGGACTTTATTTTTCGATGCAACTGGCTGCGCTCCATACCGATTTCAGCTGCCGTGCGGCTGATGTTCCATTCATGCTCGTTCAGATGTTGAAGCAGAAAGGCGCGCTCGAATGCTTCTCGTGCATCATGAAAGCTGTCTGTGTTAGTATGTCCTGTATCCATGGAGTGTGTTGACACTGGCTGGCTGGAAGACTGTTGATTGGAAGATTGGTCCGGGGGTAACATGATTGAAACGGTCATTCGTTCACCGGGCATTAGAATGTGGCAACGTTCAATATAGTTGCGCAGTTCACGCACATTGCCTGGCCATGCATAGGATTTAAGCCTCGATATTACATCCGCATCAAAACGCACTGCATCTCCGCCGAGTTCCTTAGCCTGTTCATCGGCCAGTGACTGAATAAGCTGTGGCAGATCATCCAGTCGGTCTCTGAGCGATGGCATGTGGATGGAGACTATATTCAGACGGTAGTAGAAATCTTCCCGGATTTTTTCTTCCCGTAGTGCCAGTTCCAGATCACGGGAACTGGCGGCAATCAGGCGAATGTTGCAGACCGTTGGGGTGGGGTTTCCCAGTCGCTGGACAGTACGTTGCTGTAATACATGCAATACCTTGGCTTGTGCTGCCAGGTTCAGCTCGGTTACCTCATCAAAAAACAACACACCCTGATGCGCGACTTCAAAGAGACCTCGCTGGGCGTGCAAGGCCCCTGTAAATGCACCTTTTTCATGTCCGAACAGTTCAGAATCCATTCGCCCTGCAGGTATGCTGGCTGTATTGACCTCGATAAACGGTTTGTCCCTGCGTTTTGAGGCAGCATGCAGCATGCTGGCTGCGACGGCCTTACCTGTGCCATGCTCTCCAAGAATCAGTACGGGAGAATCAGAAAGTGCAACACGATTGATCAGGCTGATTGCCTCACAGATCACACGACTGTCACCAATCAGTTCCTGCTGGCTGCGGTGGGTAAGCTCCTGGCGTTTCAGATCCCGGTTTTCCTGCTCCAGTCGCCGTTTGTGTACTGCATTGCGGGCAAGGATCATGAGACGGTCAAAACTGACCGGTTTTTCGACAAAATCGAAGGCTCCCTGTCGGGTGGCCCTGACCGCTGTATCAATGGTGGCATGGCCGCTCATCATGATCACCGGTAAATTGGCATCCATCTGGTGAATGCGGCTCAGGGTTTCCAATCCGTCAATACCCGGCATCCAGATATCGAGCAGGATGCAGTCCACCGATTGTTTGCGCAGGCGGGCAATGGCCTCTTCGCCTGAAGCGGCGCAAACAACCAGATATTCTTCATCCTCGAACAGGCCCTGTAGAGAATCACGGATGGGTTGTTCGTCATCCACAATCATGATGCGTGCAGTCATGAACCCTCCTTATGCGGCATATGTTTGGGGAGCTTCAGGCAGAAGTGGGTCGGCCCGGTTCTCGAAACCAGTTTCAATTCTCCACCATGATCCTCGGCTATGCGTTTGGCAATGGCCAGCCCTAGCCCCGAGCCATTAACTTTGGTCGAGTAATAGGCTTTAAACAATTTGGGCGCAGCATCTTCGATGATGCCATCACCATCATCCTCAACATGCCATGCCACGAAGTCATCTGTCACCTGCGCATACAGTCGAACAGCGCAGTGCTCGCTATCGCCGGTTGCTGCTATAGCATTATCCATCAGGTTGATCAAAACCTGACGTATCTGATCAGGATCGCACTGGCATATGCTGTTGTTATAATCCGCCTCGATTTTGACACGGACAGGTTGATAGCTATGAAACAGTTCATTCATATCCTGTAATAGCGTATTAACGGGGACTTCGCGGATTTTAGGTTGCGGCATACGCGCCAGAGTGGAAAAGTCGGCAATCAAACGCTGCAGGCGCTCGACCTGATCGATGATAGCTTTGGTACAGACATCAAATACCTGTGTATTATCAACCTGTGTTCGGAAGCGACGTTGCAATCGTTCAGTAGACAGCTTGATGGGTGTTAACGGGTTCTTGATTTCATGCGCCAGTCGTTGCGCCACTTCAGCCCAGGCCTTGGTACGCTCGGCCTCAGCCAGGTCTGAGATATCATCAATCACCAGCAGGTAACCTGAAAATTTTGTGCCACTGGCACTCAACCGTGCGCCACGCGCGAGCACATGTAATGTTTGGCCTTCTGGCAGAGCGACATCAAATTCGCGTTGCAGTAACTCTTCCTGTTGGTGGCGTAACTCATCATAAAAATCACCAATATCACGCAGATTGCCATGACTTATCTGCAGGATGTCAGCGCTTGGTATCCAGTTGTTTGGCAGATGCAGAATATCGCGCACAGCCTGGTTGAGCAGACGAACCCGTCCATTCGCATCGACAAGCACTACTCCTGTATGCAGATTGGCCAGAAGAGACTCCAGAACATATTGTCGCTGGCGGCTGTTGTCCAATGCCTTGGTTAAGTCCTGTTGGGCCTGCTTAATCGCCTCGACATTTTGTTTCAGCCTGGTTGCCATTTTATTGAATGAACGACCGAGCGAACCCAGTTCATCATGGGGCGATTCGGAAATAGCCACATCCAGATCGCCTTCGGTCACACGGCGCAAGGCGTTGGCAAGATCACCAATGGGCGATGTTAAACGACGGGCAAACAATAGAGCCACCAGACCGGCCAATAGCACAACCACCAATGTCATAAACAGCATAACATGGGTAAATGTAGCACTGATCTCCTGTCTATTGTGTTCAAGTTGGCGATAGCTGCGATAATCTGCTTCAACTGCCCGGGCATTCTGGATGACGCCTGTGGGTAATTGAATTTCCACTCGAAGCAGACCAATCACCGATATCGGTCCGATCAGCGGTGCATAACCCACTGCAACTTCGCCGTTATCACGGGTTATAAGTTCGGTCACTACCCTGCCCAGGTGCATCGACAGACGGGCAGTTTCATTCAGAGATGTCATTTGCAGCGCACTCAATTCCCCCGCATGAACAGCACCGATTTGCCTTTCATTAATATCGAACAGCTCAATCTTTTGCCACCCTTCCGTTTGTCTGATTTCGTTTAAATAGGCATTGGTAGAACGATAATCCATGTTGCCGCTCACGGCGGCAAGCAGGGCGGCATCGCTGATATAATCCAGCAGATTGCGTTTCATGTTTTTCTCGACGCGTTCATAAAATCCCTGAGCCAGGTTCAGGGCTCGATCCAGCAACGTGTCCACACGAACATCGAACCAGACACCCATGCCCCGCTCTACCATTTGACTGGCGGCCATTTGAATGACCATGGCGGGTACCAGCAACATGGCAATCATGGCAATCACCAGCTTGGCTCGCAGACGTGAGCCCGGTCGCGGCTCGGAATGTTCACGCAACAGTCGGATCCCGTACTGGATTAACAGCAGGGATAAAGCCAGCATAATCGTAACGTTGACCCACGCCAGAGGGCTGCCACCATCGTCCTGTGAAGGCCATAGCAACACAGTGACTGTTAACAGCATCAATGCCATGAATAATGGTATCAATCGCATGATGTTAATTCGGTTCACGGTAGCGAAAAGTCCTGTTGCATGGAGGATGCCGCAGGTTTCCACAAGTTGGTCCACCAGGCTGTGTTGACTTCACCGGCATGAACTTTGATACTGATCGAAACTCGGTACAGCGTGTTGATCAGTAAAAGGCTTCGATCCAGTACAGGGAAATTTTCCAGATTGGAAAGAAAATGGATTGCATCCTTGATGTTATAAACACGTCGGGAAATACCACTTGATGTATCAGTCAGCAGCCAACTCCGGGTTAATAAATCCGGTTTTGCACGACGAATAACGGTGATGTCGGCAATCTCCTCATTGAGCCAGTAGTCGCGTACTTTTCCAACCTGAATATGCCATTCTGTTGTCACCAAAATGCCGTCTTTCATGGCAAGTGAAAAAGTGTTATCTGCTACTGTAATCCGCGCCGCGCAATAAATGACCTTTTGATCCATATGAATTTGCAGGTTACCGGATTCGTTCGCATAAACGCTGGGCTGGGCAGCAATAAGCAGCCCTGCCAAAAGCAGGAAAAAATTACGCCATTTATATAATATCCGACACATCACGCCGGAGTGTAGCAGTAGATGTTGGCCAGTTCGATGACTAAAAAGTAACTTGTCTGAGATGTAAATGGCCTGTGCATTCAAAGCGCATCAATACCAACTGGCTGTTTTCTGTCCTGTGGATATAATTTCCAGATGGTTCATGCAACAATTCAACACTCCGAATTTTCTCATGCCTACAAAGTGGTTGCTTCTGACCTGAACCAATACGGTATTATGCATGGTGGTAGATTGCTGACGTTGTGTGACGAGGCTGGCTACATCTCGGCCCGTAAACATGATAATCACGGCTGCCTTACCCGGGCTGTCCATCAGGCGCGTTTCCACCGTGCCGTCGAGCAAGGCGACAACCTCACTTTCTGCGCCAGAGTCGGGCTCACCGGGCATAGCAGCTTGTGGGTTTTTGTCGAAGTTATTTCCGGCGAGGATGCCCAATGCATCATGGATGCCGTGTTCGTTTTTGCCGCTATCGATGAACAGCTAAAAATCCGGCATGTGCCTGCTGTCAGAGCCGAGAACGATGCAGAGAAAAAACTTCAGGCCAGATTGAAAAGAATGAGAGATCAGGTATTGGAACAGGGTTGAGAGGGTACTGGCGGGCACGTCAAAAATATTAACCCGGCTCAAAAAGAGAAAGGCCCCGGCAGTTGCCGAGGCCTCATATCTGGCGCGAAACACTAGGGAGGGGAGGGAGGAATAGCGCCAGACATCGCGAACATTAGCCAAGGCATCTGAGTAAAGGGTGAACCACGGGTTAAATGTTTTTCATGTTGATGCACCATTGGTTAAAATACTCAGCTTGGGTGCGGGGGGCGGAATTATATGCACCAGTTAATATGCCGGGACAAGGATTACTCCGGGCGTCCATGCCCTCCGTCCTGCGGGCCGTCGCGAAAGCGACGTGCAAAATCGTTTCTGCGATTTTGTCGAATCGGAGGAACTCACTATCGGCTCCGATCAGACAATAAAAAAAGGCCCGCAAGGAGCCTTTTTTGTTGTCTGGCTGGGGGACAAGGAGTCGAACCTTGATTGACGGAGTCAGAGTCCGTTGTCCTGCCGTTAGACGATCCCCCATTTCTGCGAGGCGCGCAACATAATGCCATTATAGTTGTCCGTCAAATCCTATTCGATGTAAGCTTTTACGTGGCTGATTCTGATGAAACCACTCTAGCCGTTGCAATTACGGCACCAAAGGTGCCAACCAGGCTGCCGCCGATCAGAAGCGGCAACAACAACACCCAGTTGCTTAAATCTACTTGCATGGTGGCAAACCAGTCGCGGGATCCCAAAACAACTGGCCAAAGCAGCAGCCATGCTATAAAGCCTGCACCAGCACCAAGTATCATGCCTTCAAGAATAAATGGCATGCGAACAAACCATTCCTGCGCCCCCATTAAGCGCATCAGGTGAATTTCGTCGGCGCGGGCCAATAGCGTCATGCGCAGGGTGTTGGAGATAATCAAAGCCATGGCCAAAGCCAGAATCAACGATGCAAACCAGACCAGGTATCTGGCCTGGGAAATCCAGTGATGAGCCTGAGCCAGATTGACTTCATCTTCGTTGACTCGAGCCCCAAATCGGGACGCAATATCACGAATATCGGAAAACAGAAATTCTTCTTGCTCATCCAGCAGTGATAATTCAAACGTAACAGGCAGACGTTCAGCCAGTTCTTTCTGGTTCATTCCGGCATCGCGTAACCAATCCTGCATCCAGCGAGCGGCTTCTTCAGCGGAAATTTTTCTGACAGTGGTAATCTGTGGAATAGTTTCCAGTTTTTGTTTCAGCTTGACGGCTTGATCTTTATCAGCTGAATCCAGATAGACATGGATATGAATATCCTGTTGCCAACTGCCAACCCATTGGCTGGCAGCTTGCATGCCCAGCCATATTGCACCTATAGCCCATAACGCGATGCAGACAATCATCAGAGCAAGAACCTGATGAATGCCGAACGGTGGCAGATGAAAGCCGCCGGGGAGTCGGGGATTCAACTTGTCCGGGATTATTTCGATGCGCGTATTCACATTCCACTCCCGGCCAGTGATCCGTTGTGTAGTTGCACTACACGACCTGGATGTGATTCCAGCAGATGCAGGTCATGAGTGGCCATAATGACGGTTGTGCCTTGTCGGTTCAGTTTCATGAGATAGTCCAGTACCCGGCCTGCAGTATCTATATCCAGGTTGCCGGTAGGCTCATCGGCCAGAATAACAGCCGGATTGGCGGTCATGGCACGGGCAATGGCGACACGCTGTTGCTCACCACCGGACAGGGCTTCCGGATAGGACCAAAGCCGGTCAGCCAGGCCTACATAAGCCAATACCTTGCGTACACGTGGAATCAGACGCTCGGTTTTCCAGCCTTGTACGCGTAGCGGTAATGCCACGTTTTCAAAAACGGTACGGGAAAACAGTAAGCGGTGATCCTGAAAAATAATGCCGGTTCGACGCCTGAGTTCACGTACTTTTGCTTCGCCGGCAGAACGCATATCCGTTTGTTGCACTCTCAGAGTACCCGATGTTGGCCGAATCCCGCCGTAAAACATTCGTAGAAGGGAAGACTTTCCGGCACCGCTTTCTCCGATAAGGTATACAAATTGCCCCTGTGAAATATCCAGAGTCAGGCCGGAAAGGGCAGTTTTTCCGGTAGGGTACCTTAGCATGAGGCGCTGCATCTGAATCATGGAGTGATCTGCTGACATGGCGGCAAACGGTAGCTTCGCCCTGCCTGCCTGTCACTGGCGGATAGTGCGGTGCTTATGCTGTTGATTTCACGCTACTGACAAATGGAAGGTAAATATTCAATATGCGCGCATGCACCTTGAATGTCCGCATTGCCAGACAAGTTACGATATCACACGCGATGTTGAAGATACTGTATTCGTCTGCCATCGATGTGGTCTTGAATTTTCGTCTACTGATTCTTCCGGTTCTGAAAACGGGCAACCGGAACAGGCTCCAGTTCGAAAAACAGCACATATTTGGCCATGGTTTATGGTGGTGATGCTATTGGTTGCCGGTAGCGGGTTCTGGTTACAGAAAGATGCCTGGCTGGATAACCGCTGGTTTCGCAGTACGCTGATTAATAGTGGCGTTGATATATCATTACGCGCCAAGGATTGGCAGATCATCGCTGGAAGTGTGCAGTCTGCCTGGATTGTCCGCAATGATGGCAGCAAGGTTCTTCTTGTCCGTGGCAATATCAAAAATATGCTGGCCAGTGATATATTGTTGCCGAAGATTGAAATAACTTTTTTTTCAAAAACCGGGCAGGGCAAGCAGATTGCAACCTCTTCGTTTGAGATAGGGCTGCCACCGTCCGACAAGGTCGTTCGCCAGGTACCGTATTCCAGACCTGCCAGAGATAACATGCCGGTACGTGCGCTGGGAAGTCGTTCTTTTACGATACTGGTGGAGTCGGTGTCCGAAGAAACCGGCAATTTCACTCTGAAGCCTGACATCAGTCCATCAGAGTAACTTTCATCCGGGAGGACTCCAGTCTGGCTACGTTGTTCGCATCAACTCAACGATTACAAATAACCAGAGCCACAGCCTCGGCTGCAATACCCTCCTTTCTACCGATAAAACCCAACCGTTCCGTTGTCGTCGCTTTAATATTTACGTCTTGTTCTGAAACAAGCAGGAGGGCAGCCATAGTTTTTTTCATTTTAGATACATACGGCGCAATTTTGGGCTCTTGTGCCATGATGGTGCAGTCAACATTGCCAACCTCCCAGCCCAGTGTTTTGAGCAGTTTGACGGTCTGTGAAACAAACCATGCGCTGTCCGCATTTTTATATTGCGCATCATTATCGGGGAAGTGATGGCCGATATCTCCCTGACCTACAGCGCCCAGAAGCGCATCGCACAATGCGTGGTATAATACATCGGCATCGGAGTGCCCAGCCAGGCCCCGTTCATAGGGGATTTCAACTCCGGCGAGGATCAGTTTTCTGTTATCGGCGAAAGGATGCACATCAAACCCCTGCCCCACACGGATATTCATTTTCATTAGCCGTCCCCTTTCCAAAAAAATTAATGTAACGGATCACTCCACCATTGCTTTACCCGATATCTGCGTGAAAAAAAATCTCACTTGCACGAGCAAGCTGCGCTTTTTCGCCTTGATCTCAGGTAAATCGGCAGCAACCTGAACAGTTACAGGGCATTTTTAAGCGTGCTGACTAGGGAAGCGCTGATCAAACCATGATTCACGATCCTGCATGTGAAATGAACGATGTCTTCGTTAAAGATTTGAGTCATAGCGGTGCTATGCCTTGCAACCTTTGCCTTGAACTCGCCCATTTCCCATTGCAGCCTCATTAAACCAGATTTAATCAGCGTTCCCTAGCGACTCAACCCGCATCATCATTCATCACTGTCGAGCACTGACGCCATCCATGCCAGATCTTCCATCGTGGTAATTTTCCGGTTCATAACATCACCCCGGCTGACATAGACATCAAACCCGGCCGATTCAAGTAGCGATGCATCATCTGTATGCATGTGCAAACGACCAGACTCCTGCATGATGGCCTTCTCAAACCACTGTCGTTTTGCCACCTGCGGTGTTTGCACAGCTCTCAGGTATTGGCGCTGCGGTGTTTCCACAACTTTACCTGCTGCATCCACCCGTTTAATTGTATCATGTAGCAGCAAACCGGGAATTGCAGCGCCAAACTGTTCGGCCACATCCAGAACATCGGATAATAATGCTTTTGATGGCAATGGCCGGGCCGCATCGTGTACGGCGACCAGTTCAATATGTTGCGGTAAAGCAGTCAAGCCTCGCTGCATGGAGATAGAACGTTCTGCGCCTCCGATCACTGACGGCAACAAATCGAACGGGAAATGACTGTCCTTAACCAGTTCGGCGAAATGGTGGTCACCTTCGGCAATGACGGGTTGGATCATGCTGATCCGGGGATCCAGCGCCAGATGCTCAAGTGCATGCAATATAATGGCCTTGCCATTTACCTCGACATACTGTTTGGGTATTTCTCCACCAAAGCGACTGCCACTGCCGGCAGCTAATAACAAGACAGCTGTTTTCATGTTCGTGATTGTGGCTCTTTGTGTTGTGCGGTCAATGGCGATATCAAATCGAGTGAGAAGAAAATGCATAGAAATAGAAGCAGGTTGCCCGATGTCCCCTTGCACGTAGCATGCGCCGATCAGGGTCTGTTCACATTAATTCTGATTGAAGCACTGCTATTCCCATTGAGGCCAGTCAAAGCGCAAGGAGTGAGATTTGGTTGTTCCAAATAAACGACGTGCAACGCAGAATGGCCTCGATTGTTTTGAATCAGGCTGGGGCGCAGCCCTGCGGGAGATGCTATTTTTGCACGCTGCAACGTTATTTCTCACTGAAGTGCATTCAGCACATTGTAATCGAAATGCCTTACAGCGCACAAAAATGGCTATATCGCTTCAGCCAGAATTAGTGTGAACAGGCCCTAAATTAAAATAAGACTGAGGAAACCCATGAGCCAGCATGAGCTAGCCAAAACCTACGACCCGCAAGCAGTAGAGCCTGCTATCAATGATCAGTGGCTGAATTCGGATGCATTCAAGCCGACCCCGGCTGACGAGAGTTACAGTATTGTGATCCCGCCCCCGAATGTGACCGGCAGCTTGCATATGGGGCATGCATTCACCTTTACCATTCAGGATATGTTGATTCGCTGGCAGCGTTTACAGGGGAAGGCCACGCTATGGCAACCGGGCACCGATCATGCCGGTATTGCTACTCAGATGGTGGTGGAGCGCTTATTGGATCAGGAAGGCGTGCATCGCCGTGATCTCGGGCGCGAGCGCTTCCTTGATCGCGTGTGGGAATGGAAAGAGCAATCGGGCGGCACAATTGTTAATCAGCTTAAAAAGCTCGGCGCATCCTGCGACTGGTCGCGCGAGCGCTTTACGCTGGATGAAGGTTTGTCCCGTTCGGTTAAGGAAGTATTCGTCCGCCTGTATGAAGAAGGCCTGATTTATCGCGGCAAACGGCTGGTCAACTGGGATCCGGTGCTGGAAACTGCCGTCTCCGATCTGGAAGTAGTGCATGAAGAGGAGCAGGGGCATTTCTGGCATATGTGTTATCCGCATGCCGATGATCCGAGTGAGCATGTGATTGTCGCCACCACGCGTCCTGAAACCATGTTTGGCGATGCCGCTGTGGCCGTGCATCCCGATGATGAACGCTATAAAGAACTCGTCGGCAAGGAGCTGATTCTGCCGCTCACAGGGCGCACCATTCCGGTGATTGCCGATGCTTATGTCGATCCCGAATTCGGCACTGGTTGTGTCAAAATCACACCGGCGCATGATTTTAACGATTATGAAGTGGGTAAACGCCATGACCTGCCAGTCGTCAACATTCTGACGCCACAGGCGCATTTGCTTGACGATGCGGCTGTGCCTGAAAAATACCGTAGCATGGAGCGTTCGGAAGCACGTGAACATGTGGTCGCCGATCTCGATGCAGCAGGATTATTGCATAAAATCGAGGAACATACGCATCAAATCGGGCGCGGTGATCGCTCGCATGCGGTGCTGGAGCCCTATTTGACCGACCAGTGGTATGTTGATATCAAACCGCTGGCAGAACCGGCCATAAAAGCGGTGGAAGACGGCGACATTCGCTTTGTGCCCCAGTACTGGGAAAAGACCTATTTTGAATGGATGCGCAATATTCAGGACTGGTGCATCTCCCGCCAACTGTGGTGGGGGCATCGCATTCCTGCCTGGTATTGCGCTGATTGCGATCACATTACAGTCAGCCGTGAGGTTCCGGATTGTTGCGAAGGCTGTGGTTCAAGCCATACCAGGCAGGATGAGGATGTGCTGGATACATGGTTCTCTTCCGGTCTATGGCCGTTTTCCACGCTTGGCTGGCCGGATGAGACACCGGAGATGGATCAATTTTATCCGACCAATGTACTGGTCACCGGGTTTGATATTATCTTCTTCTGGGTGGCCCGTATGATTATGATGGGTATGAAATTTACCGGCAAGGTTCCTTTTAAAGACGTTTATATCCACGCGCTGATTCGCGATTCTGATGGCCAGAAAATGTCCAAATCCAAGGGCAATGTGATTGATCCGCTGGAGATGTCCGGTAAATACGGTGCGGATGCGCTGCGCTTTACGCTGGCCCACATGGCCACGCCGGGACGTGATGTGAAGCTGGATGAATCGCGCATCGAATCCAACCGTAATTTTATGAACAAGATTTGGAACGCGGCCCGGTTTGTATTCATGAATCGTGGAGAAGCTGTGCCGGATACAGCTGTGCGGCCAAAAGTGGATGTGAACCGCTGGATACTGGCCGAGCTGGATACTGCCGCTGCAGAAGTGGATAAAGCTTTGACGGAATACCGTTTCAATGAAGCAGCATCTGTGCTGTATAATTTCATCTGGGGCACCTATTGCGACTGGTATGTGGAAGCTGCCAAGGTATCACTCTATGGTGATGATGGGGCAGCCAAAGCGGAAACGCAGACGGTGATGTTGACTGCGCTGGAGGGCTGGTTGAAGTTGCTGCATCCGATTTGCCCGTATATCACAGAAACATTGTGGCAGGAGCTGCATGGTGCCGATGCCCGGCTGGTGACTGCGAGTTGGCATGCAACGCGTGACGATCATGAGCCTGATTCAGTGGGACGTGTCCGCAAAATTATTGAGGTTGTGTCGGCCATTCGTTCCATTCGTGGTGAAATGAATGTGAACCCCGGCAAACGCATTGAAGCCGGAATTGCCTGTGGTGCTGCGATGCAAGCTGATTTGAAAACGCAACAGCAGCTGATGATGAGTCTGGCGCGACTGGAATCACTCAATTGGCTGGATGCTGATGTTG
>JAUZQI010000187.1 GCA_030951095.1 Mariprofundus sp.
CGCCACATGGTGCGACTTTACTTCACAGTTCAATACATTATTCGTTTTATATTCCTGCACGCTCTGGCCATAGCTGGCAGCACGTTTTTCCAGCACGTCATCCGTCCAGATCGCCGTGTCGAACACAGCATTCGGGTGCAATACATTCACCCGGATGCCATCACCACCCAGTTCCAGTGCCGCCACGCGAACCAGCTGCGTCAACCCTGCCTTGGCCACAGAATAAGCCGCAGCACCCGGCCCAGGAGCCGGCACATTCTTCGATGCAATGACAACAATAGCTGGATCAAGTCCCAGCTTCAGATACGGAATTGTCTCCTGCATCAGACGCTGATGACTGGTGAGATTCAGGTTCATACTTTGCTGCCATATCTCTGCATCCATCTGCTCGATACGGCTGCTGGATGGAAAAATACCTGCATTGCTAACCACAATATCCAGCCCCCCGAAATGGCGAACACAAGTTTCAACTGCCTCACGAACAGCAACAGGGTCGTTCATATCGCAAACCATGCCGAGAGTTCTGTCAGCCGGAAACTTTTCACGAATATCCGTGTTAACATCAATGGCTGCCACAACAGTGCCGCGAGCCAGCAGTGCTTCCACACAGGCAGCACCAATGCCACTTGCTGCCCCGGTGACCAATGCCACCTTACCGCGAAATTCGGGCACAACCTCATTTTTTTTGAGCTTGGCCTGTTCCAACTCCCAATATTCCAGATTAAAAATATCTTCCTCGGGCAATGCCTGCCAACCGCCCAATAATTCGGCACAGGCAATCGCCTGCATGGTATGGCGGCTGATATCGGCAATCGTGTTACATTCCCCCGGCGTAGTTCCAAAAGACAGCGCGCCACGTCCTGGCCACAGCGCCCAGCGCGGTGCCGGATCCAGACAGGTAAGACTGCCCCCGTTGTGGCGCTTAAAATATTCACGGTAGTCAGCTGCAAAAGCAGCCACACTATCGATCACTTCGTCATCGATGATCATGGCTGTACGCTTGGTGCGTATCACATGATCCGGTGTCAATGGCCCTCGTGCGGTGATATCGCAAACATCCTTCCGGGCTGAAAAATCAACAGCATCGGCATCGCTATTCAACTGAGCGAGGATCGGGGTGCCACGAACCTGCGATACTGACCGGCGTATTGCGGCCAATTGTTTTAAATCGAGAGCGGTATCAACCTGTGTGACAGGAGAGAGAACCGCATGCGCTGCCAGATATGCTTCCGCCTGCGTCACCAGATCAATCATATTTTCGTAACTTTCGCGGGCATTGTCAGCAAAAGTGAACACGCCGTGATGCAGTAATACGATCCCCTTCAGTGTTTCCCAGTTAATCGATACGGTCATCTCATGCACCTGTTTAGCCAGCACAAAACCCGGCATAATGTAGGGTAGGATTAATACATCATCGCCGTAAATATCATGGAGACGTGCTCCGCCATCGGCAGTATTGCTAATGGTTACCACCGCATCGGCATGGGTATGATCGACAAAGGCGAACGGGATGATTGCATGTAGAATCGCCTCCACCGATGGGTTGGGCGCATTCGGATTTATCATGGCCGCACGCTGGGCATTGACCATATCCGAATCGCTCAGCGCTTCCAGTTGCGCCATTTTTTTCAACACATCAAGACGTACTGGTGCAAAACCAGCTTGCTCAATCGTTGCCAGATTCCAACCACTCCCCTTCACAAAGAGAATTCGCTCGGTCTCACCGAACAAATTGGCGGCATCGGCTTTGACCGAAGTATTGCCACCCCCATGCAACACCAGCGATGGCTCAGCACCCAGCAACCGCGATGTGTACACACGCAATGCCAGCCGATCATCCGCAAGGAGAGTGGCTTGATCTTCATCCCATAAGCTTTTCATCAACTACTCCGAAACATTATTAGCCTTATCGTAAAAAGACATCCATGGCTTTTTTACTCACGGAAAGCGAAAAGTTCGATTTTCACTTTCCTTACAAATTTCCTTACAAATCAATAACTTGCAAAGCAGATTCTTGATTTGCGCGCCCGTCCATGGGCGCAGTGATTACTTTTCACGAAGCCATCATTATTGGCGACGCAATAATACCAGACAGGCACCACCGCCACTGCCTGGCTGAAGGATCACCGCCAGCACTGCATGCGCAAACACACCTTGCCTGAGCCAGTGATAAACAGCCTCTTTCAAAACAGGTCTCCCTTCCTGCGAATGCAGCCCGCGACCGTGAATAATACAGACCACTCTGATCCTTTCGCTTAACACATGTCCAAAACCGGATGCCAGTAAATCCAGCGCTTCATCACGAGTCATACCGTGCAAATCAAATGTCTGCCCAATTGGTGGGCGGCCAGCAGCCAA
Source organism: Mariprofundus sp. (assembly GCA_030951095.1). GTDB lineage: Bacteria > Pseudomonadota > Zetaproteobacteria > Mariprofundales > Mariprofundaceae > Mariprofundus. The sequence continues at coordinate 2,359 of JAUZQI010000187.1, forward strand.
GCGCTTGAGTCTATCTCTGGAAAGGCCATCAGCGACAAACATCCATGGATCACTGGTTGCTTGTACTGACAATGCGATTGGCGGTTTTGACACGGGACTCACTCGCTCGCGCCGAACGGCTATATTTTCCACAGGCTGGCGCGGCTTTGATTTTACCGCTACGACCTTATCCACAGACGGTAATGGCTGCACCTTTCCCATCGCTTCAGCGAACAAATCCTGTTCTTTCATTACTCCGGCTTTTCGGGACGCGCCATCAATTGGGCAAGCGCATTCTGAATATTCAGATCACCGGTCAACACCCGATGTACGCTTTGCATCAGCGGCAATTCAATTCCCAGTTTTACAGCCAAGTGATCTACTGCCATAGCTGTACGCACGCCTTCAACGACCTGACCAATTTCAGCTTTTGCCGTATCGAGTGATTTACCCTGCGCTATCGCCATGCCAAACCTGCGGTTACGCGATAGATTCCCTGTACAGGTCAGCACCAGATCACCAAGGCCCGATAACCCCATCAACGTGTCCGATCGCCCGCCGCATGCTTCAGTCAACCGCGCCATTTCAGCCAGGCCGCGCGTTACTGCCGCAGCAACTGAATTATGGCCAAAATCCAGCCCGTCAGCCATACCGGCTGCAATGGCAATCACATTTTTCAATGCGCCGCCCATAGCCACGCCAACCACATCGTCACTGAGATATATTCGAAAACTGGTATCATCAAAATAACTTGAAGCAACCTCTGCATATTCAAGATTTTTGGCCGCCATGGTAATCGCTGTCGGCTGGTTCCTGGCCACTTCGACCGCAAATGAAGGGCCTGACAGGATAGCTATGCGTGATCTGTCGATATACTGGGCCAGCATCTCATCAGTACGAATCAGGCTGCCCGGATGTAGTCCTTTGCAAGCCGCAATCACCGGGTAATCAGCATCGGCAAGCAGTGGCAAGTAATCATCCACAGCCACACATGGCAAGGCATAAATGCAGGCATCAACATCACTGATGGCCTGATTAACATCGCAACTGACATGGATATTTCCCGGCAATGAAATACCGGGCAGGTACCGGCTGTTTTCACCTGCCTCATGAATCGCGGCAACGTGTTCTGCATCGCGGGTAAATAAGCGCACCTGCCGTCGCCCCGAGCGGGCCAGCACCAAAGCCAGTGCAGTTCCCCACGAACCCGCCCCCAGTACGCACACCTGCTCTCTGTTCATATCGACTCCCGCCTGAAAAAACATGGAACGGCCAGCATAATCAGACAACCAAGCAAAGGCCAGTCACCCCAGCGGACATAGTTGGTTTGGGTTGTCGATAATTGATATGTGCCGAGTAACACGGTTTCAATCCACCATGGTGTGATACTGCGGACGCCTCCGTCGGGCTGAATAATCGCCGTCACACCCGTGTTGGCGACTCTCAATACATAACGCCCCGTTTCTACAGCCCGCATGCGCGCTGCCTGAAAATGCTGCCAGGCAGCAGGCGTCGTACCATACCATGCGTCATTTGTGACATTGACCAGCACCTCGGCACCATTTAGCACCCGCCCCCGGGCTTCCTCCGGAAACAGCGATTCGTAACAAATCAATGACCCGTAAGAAATACCCTGCGCCTGAATCACGCCTGTATCTTTTGCGGGTTTAAAGTCGGCAATTTCCGGCACCAGCGTATGCAGGAAAGGGATCCACTCCGGCACATATTCACCGAATGGAACCAGATGATGTTTCCCGGCAAATGGCCGTTCTTCCAGCGTATGATCAACCAGACCAGACCCCGCCCGGCCAGAGCCAGCCTGTAGAGGTTCAAGTGAAAATAGCCCGTTTTGTGCAGTGCGCTGGGCAGTTCTTTTCCCGGTCAGTTTCAAACCACCGTATAACAATGGCGTTTGCCAACGCTCTACCTGTCTGTTTAACCACTTTTTCCAGCCCGGAGCACGCTCCATAAAAAAAGGAATGGCCGCCTCAGGCCAGATGATAATATCTGCCTCTGCAGCCGCTTCATCTGACATGGTGCCGTAACGATGCATGGTTTCATCTACATACGAGGCATCCCATTTATGATTCTGCGAAATATTCGCCTGCACCAGCGCAACCCGATGCTGTGGCCCCTGTCCAGATTCAGTCGCCGGAGCCAGTATAAACAGCAAGACGGACATACCGATCCCAATTCCACCCAGCCGACGATGGTTTGCAGAACGATATCCAGCCGACACCAGCAACACCAGCGAGGCTGCAATCAAGCCGGGAATCAGTGCCAAACCATACACGCCAAACCATGTTGCCCAACCAATCGCAGGTGTACCCAGCAACAAATTGCCCAATGCTGTCCATGGCAATCCCGTGAATATATGGCCTCTCAGCCATTCCTCACATACAGCTACAGCAGGAAATACCAGTAATACCCAGGCTGTTCTTCCAGCCAGTTTCCAAGTCAACCATGCCCACATGGCTGGCAACATCGCCATCACACAACCCACCAGCAGCACGCAAAAGGTAGCCGCAATCCACGGCAGATGTCCAAAAGTATGCAGTGTCGGTGCCAGCCACCATGCTCCGAGGCCAAACCAGCCCAGGCCAAAGGCAAAACCGGTGAACAGCGGTGCTCCCTGACGGATCAACCACAACCATCCGGCCATGGCCGGGATAACCAGCCAGGCCTGATCGAAAGGTGAAAATGCAAACGGCATCAATGCCCCGAGCATCAATGCAAAAAGGACGTGAAGCTTCCTGTTACCCGTCACTAACCGATTATGCAGAATGATTCACCTGCCGCTGAATGCGTACTTTTGTAATGCGCCGAGGATCTCCCTCCAATACCTGAATTTGCAATCCTTCCAGCACAATTTTCTCGCCATGTTTGGGGATGCGGCCAAGATATGCTGTCAGCCATCCGCCCACAGTATCATAATCACCCTGTGGCAGTTGTATATCCAGTGTCTCAGACAATTCTTCGATATGCATACGTGCCTGTACAATAAAGCTGCCATCATCCAGTGAATTCAGCTCACTCTCTTCCTCTTTGCCGTCTTCGCCGATTTCACCGATAATTTCGCGCACCAGATCCGGCAATGTAATCAGGCCAGCCGCTCCACCATATTCATCCAGTACGATAGCAATCTGGCATGAATGCTCCCTCATCTCGGACAACAGGCCGGACACTTGCTCCAGTTCCAGCACCCGCAGACATGGCCGCAACAATGTTTTCACATCAGAAGCCTTGCCATGGATACGTGCCGTGATCACATCACGAACATGTATCACGCCCACGACATGGTCGATATCACCATCCATGACAGGCATGCGACTCACACCCTTTTCGATCATGGCCTTTTCAATATCAGCCAGTGAAGTATCTGCAGCAACCGCATGAATTTCTGAACGGGGCACCATTATTTCGCGCACACGCATGTCATGCAGCTCGATCATCTGTTCCAGCATGCTACGTTGATCATCCGACTGCACCGCTTCAGCCCGACCCAGTACCGCCAACAACTCCTGCTCATCACGACCCGGGCGCAAGCGTTCAATTAACAGCTTGCGCAGGCCATGCGTCCAGTTTTGAATCATACTCATGGATTTTCCTCTGTTATGCTTTCCGGATAGGGATGATGCAACTTCATTCGGCGCATGGCTTCCCGTTCCATAGCCTGCATCGAAGCCGCATCACGATTTTCAATATGGTCAGAACCGAGCAAATGCAGCGTAGCATGAATAATCAAATGCAGGTAATGATCCCGAGCAGACAAATCGAGGCGGTCCGCTTCCTGTATGATAAATGGCACCGCCAGCGCAATATCGCCCAGCGATTCGGAAAAATCATACGGTGTTTCCTGCATGGGAAAAGACAGCACATCCGTCACCTTGTCCCGATCCCGCCACTGC
>JAUZQI010000188.1 GCA_030951095.1 Mariprofundus sp.
TGTTATCTATTTCCCGTGCTGTTGCGCTCAAAAGTGTGAAGATGGACAGAACCGTTGCAGTGGAAGCTGGCGGCTTAAAAGTACGGGTTGAAGGTGCGTGGATTACCGTCATTACCTCGCCAGCGCCACGCTATCGCAACACATGAATATGATGTTGTTGCTGTCTATTAAATCTGCATCAGGGATGTGTCTGTGAACTCAACTTCTTTTTCAAATCTTAGTCTGCATCCTAATTTATTGCGCAATCTTGCTTCGCTTGGCTATCAGGAGATGACGCCAATTCAGGCGCAGGGACTGCCTGATATCTTGGCGGGAAAAGATGTGATCGGGCAGGCCAAGACGGGTTCGGGTAAAACTGCCGCATTTGCGCTGGGTTTGCTGAACAAGCTGGATGCAACAGCATTGCAGAAGCAACAGGCCTCGATTCAAACTTTGGTGCTGTGCCCTACGCGGGAGCTGGCCGATCAGGTCAGCAAGGAAAGTCGCCGATTGGCGCGGCAACTGCCCAACGTGAAGGTGTTGACGCTATGTGGCGGCATGCCCTTTGGTGCGCAACTTGCATCGCTTGAACATGGTGCGCACATCATTGTGGGTACGCCGGGGCGTATTGAAGATCATGTGAACCGCGCCAGCTTATCCCTGGAGCATGTGCAGACGCTGGTTCTGGATGAAGCTGATCGCATGCTGGATATGGGCTTTCAGGCATCGGTTGATGCGATTGTCGCTGTGATTCCCAAAGAGCGGCAAACATTATTATTCAGCGCTACATTTGCAGATAAAATGAAGGCCGTAGCCAAGCGTGTTATGCGCAATCCTGTGATGGTGAAAGTGGAATCCATGCATGACAGCAGCACCATTACTCAGCATTTTTACCAGTTGGGAAACTCCGACGATAGTATGGCGGCGTTGCGTTTATTGTTGCTGAAATATGCGCCTGAATCGGCTGTGGTTTTTTGCAATACCAAGCGCGAAACATCGGATGTGGCCAATACATTAAATCAATATGGCTTTAGCGCGCTGGCTTTGAATGGCGACATGGAACAATGGGAGCGTGATCAAACCATGATTCGCTTTGCCAACAAAAGTATTTCGGTGCTGGTGGCAACCGATGTTGCAGCGCGAGGGCTCGATATGGATGCGCTTGATGCGGTGATCAATATGCAATTGCCGCATGAGCCTGAAACCTATGTTCACCGCATTGGCCGAACCGGGCGTGCGGGCCGTCGTGGCGACGCATTTACCCTGCATGGTGGCAATGCCTATCAACTGACCATGCTGGCCGATTATTTGGAGCATAGTATTGATCATGAAGTGCTGCCCTCCGAGGCCTTGCTAAAAAAACAGCCAAAAAAAGCGTTGATGGCAACATTGCAAATCGGTGGCGGCAAAAAGAACAAGCTTCGCCCCGGAGATATTGTTGGCGCATTAACAGCGGGGCAGGGGATTGTGGGCAATCAGGTGGGTAAAATACATATTCTTGATCACTGGGCTTATGTGGCTGTGCCCCGGAATATGGTGAAACTTGCCATGCAGAAATTGGGCGCAGGCAAGCTAAAAGGGCGTTCGTTTCGCATCAGGTTGATTGGCAATAAGTGGAAAACTTAGGTTGTGTTTACCCGCTTACATCACAAGGTCAAAAGCACTTACCGCAGAAGACGCAAAGGAAACCAATGGATGGTGGAAAGAATTGAAATCATTGAGCCATAGGTTTAAAAAGATTGAGGGATGTGGGTGCCCCGATTCACATTCCAGCCCGGAAATGAATCAACCTGGTGAAGCTGACTGCCGCTCACAAGTCTCTCAATTAGTTCCATTGAAACAGTTTGTCCTCTGCGTCCTCTGTGTCCTCTGCGGTGAATGCTTTTCGTTGCATGATGCATTTGCCGTAGAGTTGACATTGCACGGCGCAGTGAAAAACGAGAGCGCCTATTTTGTCAGTGGTAATAAACGATTCGATAAAATTCAGAATCGGCTTGATCTGAAGCCGGAAGCTGTGCTGGGTGGCGGCTGGGAATTCCGGGGCAGGGGGTTAGTATGGTACGACGCAGCCATGGATGTGAATGCAACCAATCGCACCGATCTAACCCGTGGCATTAAACAGCACTACCGCACCCGTATCGAAAGCAAAGAAGCTTATGTGTTATATGGTGCGGATGATTTCGATTTTCGCATCGGCCAGCAGCAGATTATCTGGGGCAAGACCGATGGCATTCGCATGCTCGATATCATCAATCCGTTCGATCTGCGCGAATTTATTCGCGATGATTTTCTCGATTCGCGCATTGGCCTGTGGGCGGCGCGACTGAATTATTATGCCGATATCGGTGGTGCTGAAAATGAATTTGAATTTATTGCGATTCCCGATGCAAGACCGGCTGAATTCGCGCCGGTCGGTTCACGCTGGGGCTTTGCGTTGCCCGCTGCTCCACCGGGTGTTTCCGTGGTGACTATCGGACCTGATCAGTCCAACTGGGCTTTGAAAAATATGGAACTGGGCTTTGCCTGGCGCGCCAATATATCCGGATGGGATGTCTCGTTGAATTATTTCTACGGCTGGAATGACAGGCCGAACCTGTTCAAACAACTCACCGGCCCTACGATGACCATGCAATTAAAGCATCTGCGCATGCACACGGCAGGCGGCTCATTTTCCAATGCCTTCGGCGCATTTGTGATACGCGGCGAAGTGGCGGTGAATTTCGGCGAAGGCATCAATACGACTGCTCTCATCTGGAACCGTTCCGTTGTCCGGCGCACCACACTCAATGCCGCGATTGCGGTGGATTATACCCATTCGAACTGGACATACGGGGTGCAACTGTTCGGGCGTCAGATTCTCAACGAGCCGGTGGTGGATACACGGCTCGGCACCACACCGAATTTCGCCAGCCTGCGGATTGCTACCGATTATATGAATGAAAAACTGAAGCCGGAAATTCTGTTGCTGGCCGACCTCGATGATGGAGGCTTGCTGGCTCGCCCCAAAGTCAGCTATGAATTCAGCGACGAACTGATCGGCACGCTGGGCGCGGATATCATCAGCGGCAGCGGTGGATTCTTCGGGCAGTTTGCGGCCAATGACCGGGTTTACAGCGAAATCGAGTGGAGTTTCTGATATGCCATTTCCATGGATTTATGTCAGAGTTCGCCATTATTAATGAGGGTTCTATGAAAAAAAGCATCATGTTATTTATTCTTATGTTTGGGCTAAATGGTTGTCTTATTGGTACAGCCGTTGGTACTGCTGTGGATGTTGGTATCGAGGTGGTCAAGGTACCGTTCAAGGTTGGTGGCGCTATCTATGATGGTGTTACCGGCGATGATGAAGATAGCGACAGCAAGGCTTCGGAAGAGAAGGATTAAATGCGAGTCAGTTGAACCACTTGCAAAAGTCGTGAACGACGATTTGCTTCCCCACTCCGGCGCATTATCGAACTGGAATTTCGGAGAATGGAAGCACTATGCTCCTCATTCCATTCCAAAAATTCACTCGATGTGGGATTGCAACTCATCCACTCAGACTTTTGCAAGTGGCTCAGTTAGCCTTTCTTATTACTTCTTCCTTATCTGATTTTGACATGTTTTTCATGACAATTTCTTCTTTAAGGGCTTCAGAGTGTGAACCTATCTTTTTTTGATAAACCAGTTTCAGAGGGGACTTTCCGCGCAGATATTTGGCACCTTTGCCTGCCTGATGTTCAGCAAAACGCCGTTCTACATTTGTGCTGATGCCGGTGTAAATTTGGCCGTTCCTGCAACGGACCATATAAAGAAACCAGTCCACAGGGCTATCCGGCATTTTCCAATGCTTCACTGGCCAGCATCCATTGCTCTTCAAATTCTTCACGTTGTTTGTTCAAATGTCGGTGCTCTTCGCTTAGTCGACGCAATTGATCTGAAGAAGCCTGCTCATACAACGCCGGATCGGCCATTTGTGCATCCAGTTCGGCAATACGCTGATGTAGTTTGCCCACACCATGCTCAAGTTTTTTCACTTTATTACGCAGTGGCTGTAAAACCTTTCGCTGCTCGGCTTTCAGTCGGCGATCATCTTTTTTCGAAGACCGTGGAGAGGATTTTTCACCCTCCCCGTTTCTTTGCTGCAATAACCAGGTTGAGTACTCATCCAGATCACCCTCGAATGTGGCAGCTGATCCATTAGAAACCAGCATCAGCGAATCACATACCGTACGTAACAGATGCCGATCGTGCGAAACCAGTACCATGGCACCTTCAAAACTCTGCATCGCCAGACTCAATGCATGGCGCATTTCCAGATCAAGATGATTGGTCGGTTCATCCAGTAGCAGCAGGTTCGGTTGCTGATACACAATCATGGCAAGCACCAGCCGCGCTTTTTCTCCACCGGAAAAGGGCGACACAGGCGCCAGTGCCATATCACCACGGAAATCAAAACCACCTAGAAACTGACGGGCTTCCTTTTCGGATATATTTTCATTCAGCATTCTAATATGCTGAACCGGTGATAATTCACCATGCAGTTGCTCCAGTTGATGCTGGGCAAAATAGCCGGTGGAGAGTTCCTTTGCTTCGTCGCGACTCCCCTGTTGCGGTACCAATTCTCCGGCCATCAGTTTAATCAAGGTTGACTTGCCCTCTCCATTGGGACCGAGCAGACCGATACGTTCGCCCGGCAGCAGTGAAAACGAAAGATCATGCAGGATGGTGGTATCACCGTAACCTGCAGATGTCTTGTTCAGCCTGAGCAGTGGATTGGGGATTTTCCCAGGGTGTTTGAAACTGAATGAAAATGGTGAATCAACATGAGCTGGTGCGATCTTCTGCATACGCTCCAGCGCCTTGATACGACTCTGCGCCTGTGTGGCTTTGGTAGCCTTGGCTTTGAAGCGGTTGATAAAGCTCGTCATATGCTCGATCTGTTTTTGCTGTTTTTCATAGGAAGCCTGTTGCAAGGCAAGTTTTTCGGATCGTAATCGCTCAAAATCACTGTAATTACCAGTATATAAATTTATTTGTTCATGTTCTATATGAGCAATACGGTTGACACATCTATCCAGAAAGTCACGGTCATGTGAGATCAATAGCAACGCACCAGAATAATGTTGCAACCATTTCTCCAGCCAGATCACAGCCTCCAGATCAAGATGATTGGTTGGCTCATCCAGTAATAATAAATCGGATCGGCACATCAGGGCATGGGCTAAATTCAGGCGCATGCGCCAGCCACCCGAAAAGCTGGCCACCGACTTTTCCTCTGTGCCAATCGCAAAACCAAGGCCGTGCATCAGACGCGCGGCACGAGCGTGGGCAGCATAACCATCGATAGCAGCGAGGCGATCATGCAGTTCGGCTAGTCGGATGCCTTCATGATTGGACTCCGCTTGTGCAATTTGCAGTTCTAAGCGGGTGAATTCAGCATCACCCTGCATCACATATTCAATGGCTGGCAGCGTCAGTGCAGGCGTCTCCTGCTCGACATGTGCGATAACCGTGCCCTTATCCATTCGAAAACTTCCGGCATCTTCCTCGATCTGTTTTTGCACAAGTCCAAACAGGGATGATTTCCCGCAGCCGTTGGCACCGGTAATTCCGACCTTATGGCCCCTGTGAAGAACCATACTGAAGTCTGAAAATAGCTGCTTGTTGCCGCGTCGAAGCGAAATGGAATCAAAATAAAGCATGCGGCACTATAACCTGTACTATCTATTTTGATCACCAAGATTAAAATTCATCGAAACGGGAGGCACCATGTGGGTACAGAAAACTATCGGTCTGCAGGCTAAATACAGAGGGTTTCATTTGGTCACACGAGAGCTGATTGACCAATTGCCGGAACTGGCCGAATTCCATGTGGGGCTGGCTGACTTCTTTATACAACATACCAGCGCCAGCCTGACCATTAACGAAAATGCCGATCCTGATGTGCGCCGGGATATGGAAGCGCATTTCAATCATTTTGTACCGGAAAAGCAGCATTACTATGAGCATATCCTCGAAGGCTCGGATGATATGCCTGCCCACATCAAGTCCAGTACGCTGGGTTGCAGCATCACGCTTCCCATCCGCAATGGTCGCCTTGCCCTTGGCACATGGCAGGGCATTTATCTTGGGGAACATCGCAATCATGGTGGTTCCAGACAAATTGTAGTGACCATGCAGGGTGAATGAGAAGTTTGATCCTGCAATGAATATAGCCGTCTATATTTCCGGCCATGGTTTTGGCCATCTCGCTCAGATGGCCCCGGTTCTAAACCGCATGCATCAAATAGAACCGAATTGCCGTTTTCTGATTCGCTGTTCGTTACCGCCTGCAGAAATCGCTGCACGGCTGGATTTTGAATTCGAAATTGAGCGGACAGCCGTCGATGTGGGTGTGATACAGAAGAGTGCGATTGAGGAAGAGCGTGAAGCCTCAATCACCCGGATGCAAGACTGGGTCAGACAGATGGATAAGCAGATTGATCAGGAAATTGAGTTATTGCGACAGTTTGATGCTGCTCTGGTGTTGTCTGATATTTCACCGCTGGCCTTTCCTGCAGCCAGAGGCTTGGGTGTTCCCGGTATTGGTTTGGCAACGCTCGACTGGCATAGCATTTATGCACACTGGTTGAATTCGGATGATCTGATTATTCAACAATTGGCCGAAGCATATGGCGCCTGCGATTTACTACTTACACCACCCATGTCTATGAATATGCCGGTTTTTTCTGTGCAACGTAAGATTTCGTTGATTGCTGCTCATCCCGTTGATATGCCAAACCCGGTAGCTGGTGATCAACGAAAAAAGGTGCTGGTTCTGTTTGGTGGTTGTGGAAACCCGCCATATGACCGTGAAGCATTGGAAGACATGGATGATTGGTTGTTTTTGATTCCGAATGCCGGGAAGAATGTGCCGGAAAATGTGATGAGCATCAGTTTCGGGGCGGATATGAGGCCTGTGGATATGATGCCGTTTGTTGATGTGGTCGTCTGCAAGCCCGGCTATGGCGTATTGTCTGAATGTTGGAACACAAGCACGCCAATAGCATGGGTGGAGCGGCCTGATTTTCCCGAATTTCCGATGTTGAAAACCTGGCTGGAGACCTCAATGCCGGCAGCCGGTATGAGTCGATCCGATTTCCGTCAGGGGCGTTGGCAACAGGTGTTGGAAAAGGCTATGAATAATCCGAGATGCTTCCCTGTAATCTTCGGTGATGGCGCAGATGAAGCTGCTGGAATTATTTTATCGTATATATCCCGATAACGGGGGAAAGTTTACGATTGCTCATATATTTTGAATTGCGTTAGAATAAGCTCATGAAACAGTTGAATGTTACCGTTTTGTATGGTGTTTCCACCATGTATCTCTGTTTGGTTCTGGCTATGCCATTGCATGCCTGTGAACAGTCCAGCGGTGAAGAGGCCGTGGCATCTGCTTCCAGTACTGTGAAAAAACATGTCACTACACTGAAATCAGATAAGGAACTATCGGCAAATAAACAGGCTACTGTTCATGAGATGGCTAAAGGCGCTAAACATCAAGTGGCGGCACCAGTGGAAAACGGCAAGGTGGAGAAAAAAGACACGGTACAAAAAGAAACATCGCAGGCAAAGGTTAGCCATGTGAGCTTCAAAGAATTAAAAGAGCGTTTAAAAAATACAGATGCAATTGGTTTCTTTACAAAGCTGGCTATACGTAATGATATTGTTGATCTAATGGACAACATTAAAAAATACCGGAAACAATTGATGTTGAAGGACAAAATGACGGAAATCAGGGCCAGTTTCGATGGGCTGTTGCTCAAGATTATCGCTTTGCTGGAAGAAGATCCGAATTTGTCCCGCGATTTGTATGTGGGCAGAGAGTCGATCTGGGAGAGTTTGCTGGAGGTGAAAGCATGAAAAGAATTTTAATAGCTGCAATTTTATCTATATTCATGGTGCCGGCTGCTTATGCCGTGTCTACGGCTGTGGATATTGCCACGACCATCAAGCTGCGAGGCTATGATTGTGGGGGCAGGGCAGTGAGTAATATTAGTGAAAGGCAGGATGCCCGGGGCAATCGAACGATTCAGGCGACCTGTCCAAATGGTACTCGCTACCAGATTAATGTTTCATCCGATGGACGCATGCGCATTCGGCCTTTGAATTAAACTGTAACGAATCATTTTGTCCTCCGACTGAAATTAGGCTGGGTTACCAGTTATGAATTCATGTATATATGAGGATGGACATTATGGACTATAATATTCGAAGGGATGCAACACGAATACTCCTGAGCTTTACCCCCGCGATGCTGCTGACGCTTGGCGCATGCAGTATGGCAACACCAGATGCGGCAACGAATGTCAGCACCAAACCGGCGACCATAGCAAAAGCGTCGACTCCATTACCGCATGTCGGGTTGTTTGCCTATACCAAGGCACACGCAATGAACCCTAACCCACCGGATCGATGGGGTGGAACTGTCACTGTTAGCGCCAATCAGACCAAGGGTGCAACGCAGTGGGTTTTACCTGGCCCACGTGATCTTGATCCAGCCGTATTCGGCACGCCGGATCATCCTGCTATGTGGAACCAGGCACCATTTCCGTTGATTGGTATTCCGCCGAAATTACGTCAATCCATGAATGGCAAGTATACCATTGTTGATCATGCCACACCGTTCTCCGACTGGCGATCTATTGGTATAGGCGGTTTGCATATGAAGATTTCCGACACCACGGCCATTGATGGTGCCAAGACCAAGGACAAGATTGATTTTGTGGCCACATTTGATTCACCGGACAAAATGCACAGCTATAAGGTGGTGGTGAAGAAACCTCTGCCACATGGCTTTGGCTATCCGACTTTCGGAGGAGTTGTAACTGATCATATGATGCATGGCGGTACCGGTATCGGTACGTCGCTGATGCCAACCATGTACACCTATGCCACATTCTGGGGATTGGGCGATATCTATGTGGATGGACGTTTAACCAACCCGAACCAGATTGTACATATGATGGTGACAGAAGGTGTGCGCGGCAAACACTGGAAGCTTGGCAAGGATGGCGGTATCCGTGGTGAAGGCGTGGTATTGCATCTAATGGTTCCGCCGTATAAGGCCTCTCCAAAGGGCCCGGTGATGGCACCACTGCGTTCCGGCTATATTCCATTTCCTGAAATCAAGAAACGTATGATGAAAACCAAGGAAATGGTGATGAAAATGCCTCCGGAGAAACAGAAAATGATGATGCCGAAGTTGATGGCTGCAAAGGAACTGATGATGAAGACCAAGAAGCATGTGCAGGAACAGATGGCCGAAGGCAAGATGTTCGGGCAGCCGTTCTTTCATATCATGTTTGGCAACGTCAAGTACAGGGTGAACCACCGCTAGTTGGTGCATTACTGCTGAATATTCCCTTAACTGGCCGCCGGAGGTTCCATCTCCCCCTCAACCCGTCTCCGGTGGCCAGTTCCCATGTGCATCTGACTGTGGCAATACGATGCGTATAGACTTAGGTAAGCGCTGATCAAAAGCATTTTTTGATCAGCGCTTCCTTAGGAGGCTACGATGAAATTTCGCACAAACTGTACAGCGATAGTCACTGCTTGCGCCTTGTTTGCGGGTATTCCCGTAGCTGTGGCACATGATGATGAGGCACCGACTATTACCGAAGAGGATATTGAATATAGTCCGGAAGAGCAGGTTGTGCATGTCGGGCAGCTTGTTCGTGTTATCAACAAGGATCCTTTCGAACACAAATCGCGTGTTACGGAGCAGACAGACGAGGGGGGCTTGGGGCTTATTGCACTCAAGGATCATGTAGATAAACCGGGAACCTCATATATTTTTAAACTGGATAAACCCGGTACTTATGAAATACGCTGTTTGCTGCACGATGGCATGACCGCTACAATCAAGGCAGTGAAGTAGCGCTTGATAGGCGAAATAATAATTCGGAATTTTCACAGCAGAGGAACATGACTTAGTCAAATCGTTGCAACAAAACAGAAACGCATCCGTAAAAGTGGTGCGTTTCTTTGTTGATAGCTAAAGTTGAAATCCGGCTAACTGAAATGTGTATGGAGAGGAATGACTTGGTGAGAAAGATAAATATGCCAAAATTGATAACGATGTTATGTCTGACGGCTTGCTGTGCACTTGCACTGCTTCCATATCCGCTCCAGGCAGCCAGCCATAAAGATAGTGTATCCCTTTCGTCAGGTATTGAATGGGATGCAGGCGGCAGCCTGCGCTTGCGTTATGAATGGAAACAGGGCTTTGCTCTTGGCAAGCCGGGTGCGGTTGATCCGCAGGATTATTTACTTTCGCAATTGAGAGTTCATCTGAACATCCATGATAGTGATCGCTGGGGGCTGTTTGTAGAAGGTCAGGATTCACGGGTGCATAGCACTTTTTTGCGAAATACAGTCAATGATACCAAGGCCGCCAATATTTTCGCCGACCGTTTCGACCTGCATCAGGGGTATCTGGATTTGGGCTGGGGCGATGATTTCGGTGCAAAACTGAGAGTGGGGCGCCAGAAATTCAATCTGGGTGCACTGCGGTTGGTTGCATCACTGGAATGGGTCAACACGGCGCGCGTCTGGGATGCAGTTCGTCTCAGCCAGCGGCTTGGAAAGGGTCGAGTGGTCGATGTGTTCGCCTCCCACCTTGTCGCGGTCAGGCCACGAGGTTTCAATACACACGCCGTGACCGGCAATCGCATGTTTGACAGTCAGTTTTATGGTGTCTATTTAACCGACAAATTATCTGTTCGAGACAGCCGCATTGAACTCTATTATCTGCTACGGCGTAACACTCGCGCTGGAGATCGGGTGCATACCACCGGGTTGCGTTACGATTACAAAAAGGGTGCCTGGAATGCCGACGGTGAAGCCATGCTGCAAACCGGCAACTACGGATTTTTACGCCAGCGCGCCTATGCCGCCCACATCGGAATAGGACGCACGCTTTGGCCGGACTGGCATCTTGGCATAGCCTATAATTACGGTAGCGGTGACAGCAATCCGCTGGATGGAAAACACCAGACCTTCGATAATCTATATCCGTTGAATCATGCCTATTATGGCTACATGGATTTATTTTCACTGCAGAATATTCACAACGGCGAAGCGGTACTGACATGGAAAGCAAACAAACAGAACAAGTTGCGACTGGCCTATGAAGGCTTCTGGCTGGTAAAATCCGGCACGGATGCATGGTATAATGCGGGTGGCGGTGCCATCAGGCGTGCAACCGGATCCGTATCATCGTATGTGGGCAGTGAAATTGATTTCACGCTGGCTACCGCTTTCAAACCATGGCACATATCTACTGTGCTTGGTTACAGCCATTTCTTCGCCGGCTCTTATATCCAGCAGACCGGCACAAGCCGTGATGCAAACTTTTTCTTTCTACAGACCAAATATATTTATTGAATTTATCCGTTTAACTCATCCTTTTATTTCCCCAATGATCGGCAACTTTCGGCCACAACCGTTCATTCGGGGATGCGCTGGAAATAGGGAAATATCCTCAAACACCGCAACTAGCAGCATCCAAAACTACATTATGGCAGCTCCCAATTTTCACTATTCTCTCTGATATATTAGCTTGACTTTTTTCACAATAAGCGTACATATGAACGATAGTTCATCGGAGTAAATATGTGGTTTCATGTCGTTGAAGACGAGCCCATTTTACGTAAAGTTATGGATGCCTTGATCAAAACTGAAGGTTATAAATCGCTTACTTTTGAAAGTGCAGAGACCTATTTGGATTTTTATTCTTCCCCTCAATATATCGCACCAGCTGCTGTTATAATTCGCGGATTCAACTCCCAAGTGCAACTCCAGTGAGTTGGGTTTTGGTGTTGAAGAACACTTCATGGGGTGTTCTGTAGCCCAGCGTCTTTCTTGGCCTATGATTGAGTCGGTGCATGATGAAGTCAATCTCCTCATCGGTGACCGTATTGAACCGCCGGCTTTTGGGGATGTATTGCCGCACTAAGCCATTGGTGTTTTCGTTCAAGCCTCTTTCCCATGACGCATATGGATGCGCGAAGTAAATATCAGCCTTGAGTTGAGCAGCCACTTTCTGATGGCCTGAAAATTCCAAACCGTTGTCTTGAGTGATGGTGTGCACTCTCTCCTTGAGAGGTGACAGCAGACGTATTTCCATATCAGTAACCAGCTCGGAAGTTTTTCGCTCAACTTTGCCAAGCAGCGTATAGATGGACTTACGTTCAACCAGAGAAACGATAGCCCCTTTGTGCCCCTTGCCGATGATGGTATCGCTCTCCCAGTCTCCAAAGCGAGACTTCTGATCAACAACAGAGGGGCGATGTTCAATGCCTATACGGTTAGGGATCTTGCCTCTCCGGTTGTTTGAGCCATAGCGCTTCTTGCGCTGTTTTTGACACCGTAGAAAGCAATGCAGGTCACCACCATTTTTCTTGTCTGCATACACATGCTGATAGATCCACTCGTGACTTACGGCGCGTTGGCCCTCCAGCCTTAGCCGTTCACCGATCTCATCCGGTGACCATTCCTGGCGCAGAAGAGCATGGATGCGCTGCCACTCCTGTTCGGTGATTCGAGGGCGAACCTTCTCCTGTCTTCGTTTAACAGCTAAACGATGAGCTTGCTTAGGCCGATAGCCTCGCATGCCATGATTGCGGCGTAATTCCCGACTGATAGTGGATTTGTCGACTCCGATCAGTCTCGCAATTTCAACTTGCATATGACCGGCTTTCTTGAGCACGGCAATCTGATACCGTTGCTCCTGGGTAAGCTGCGTGTAGTTCATTTCTTGTCCTTTGATGAATCGTGTTTGAAAAGCGCAAGGCTGCTGCCGCAGCTTGCTCTTTCAAACCCTCATCAAAGTTGCACTTACAAATTGAATCCGCGTGAGTATACTGTCACCGTAATCCCGATTGTTTTATTGCTTGAACTAGCTCGGAAGCTCGAAGCTGCTTTTAATCTTCAATCTTTCCTTCCACGAAATTAATAAAAGCAGAGCAGACTACTAACATGAACTTGGCATCATTGAAGTCTATTTCCGTCAAGCTAGTCATTGCATGACGAATGCCTCCCTCATCAGAAGTGTATCCGTAAAGGCTGCTGAAGGCTTTTTTTAAAGCTGGATGCAAGCCAAAGTCCGTTTCCAGTCTTTTAAGCAATTGGCCAAGGGTTCCTTTTTCTTTGCCAACTGTTATTCCAACAAAACTTTCTACTGCCGATATAGATTCCTTTATCGAATTCCTATAATCCGGCGCTTCTCGATCAGAGAGCAATTCAAGAGCACGTCGCAAATGGGAACGAACCGGCCCTTCATTGTTCTCTATAGCCTGCTCAATTTCAGCCACCTCATGCTGCTCGGTGATTTGCGTAACCTTTCCATCGACAAACCGATATGCAGACATTTCTTTCTCTAAAAGAGCATTACAGCTTTTCGTAAATTTTTCATGGAATTGATGTTTTTTGAAGTTTATTGCTATGAATTCTATAAAGTCGTATGCCTCATGCCATTCACATTCAAAAAAGTACCGCCTCAGATAGGCTAATACTTTATTCCAGTCGTCATCTAGATTGTCGAGTGGTTTCTTGAAATAATTAAACCAGAGGTGTTTACACAAGTCTTTATGGTCTTTGTTATTACTAAG
>JAUZQI010000189.1 GCA_030951095.1 Mariprofundus sp.
CTCCGGTTTCCTCGCATGCTGATTGCTTTTTTTGTCGGCGGCATGTTGGCGCTGGCCGGTGCCTGGTTTCAGGTGCTATTGGGAAATCCGCTGGCCGAGCCTTATGTCCTGGGTGTGGCCGGAAGTGCTTCGGTGGGCGCAGTTTCTGCTCTGATTATTTTTCCTGAATCTGCATGGGGGATGTCCGTCGGCGCATTTATCGGTGCCTGGCTTGGCATCACTCTGGTGATGTTGTTTGCTCATCTCGGAGCAAATCGCATGCTGTTGGCTGGCGTGGTTCTGGCTGCATTCTGGGCTGCCGTACTGGCATTGCTGCTGGCACTGCTGCCTAAATCAGGACTAGGGCTGGCATTTGCATGGATGATGGGCGACTTATCGCATTCTGATATTCCCATCTCGATACTATGCGTGAGTTGGGCTGTAGCATTGGCTTGCGGTATATTGTTATCCCGTTCGCTGGATGCCTTGCTATTGGGAGAACGGCATGCCGAAGCGCTAGGCGTGGAAGTCAAACGCTTGCGTCAGCGATTATTGTTGCTGGCCTCGGCAGTAACCGCGATTGCCGTGACGGCTGCCGGCACGATCGGCTTTGTCGGCTTGGTGGTGCCGCATTTGATGCGGATGCTGTTCGGCTCTTTGCACAAAGCAGTGTTGCCGGCTTCGGCAATTGGCGGCGGATTGCTATTGGTGATGGCGGACACAGCCGCACGCACAGTCATCGCCCCGTCCGAACTTCCGGTCGGCGTACTGACCGCGATTATTGGCGTGCCAGTGTTTCTTTTTCTGCTGATCAGGCGCACGTAAATGAAGGCTCTGATGCAAATATCGCAACTAAGCCTGCAGCGCGGAAGCAAACAGATTCTGAATGATGTCAGTTTTGCAATTACGCCGGGAGAAATCACCGTGGTACTCGGCACCAATGGCGCAGGAAAATCCAGCTTGCTACTGGCGCTGGCCGGACTCATTCCAGCGCATGGAACGTTGTTGCTGCATGATACGCCCGTAAAAAGCTTCAGCAGGGTGGAGTTGGCCAGTCAGATCGCATGGCAAGGAGAATTGCCACCCACCGAATTCGGTCTGACCGTGCATCAGCGCTTAAATCTAGCGGATCAGCATGGTGATATCGACAGCGCTGCCAAGCATATGGATGTTGCACCACTGCTGAACCGCGCTTTGGGGGAGCTTTCCAGTGGCGAGCGTCAGCGCGTCGAACTAGCTGCGCTCATATTACGCGATACACCCATTTGGTTGCTCGATGAGCCCACGGCGCACCTTGATCTCAAACATCAGACACGCTGTTTGAACATGATGAAAGAACAGGCCATAAACGGTCGCGCTATCGTGACTGTACTGCACGATCTGCAACAGGCGGCAGCCATTGCTGGGCAAGTGGCTCTGCTTGATGGCAGGGGAGGCGCTGAAATCGGGGCGACTGATGAAATGCTGGATATCGAAAAGTTATCGCGATTATTTGATACCCCATTGATCAAACAGGGTAAGGTTTTGGCACCGGATTATGGAGAGGAACGATGAAGAAACGCGATAAACGTCAGGGCGTGGTGCTGGTGCATACCGGTGAGGGAAAGGGCAAATCATCATCGGCGTTTGGCGTAGCGTTCCGCGCTGCCGGCTGGGGCATGAATGTGTGCGTGATTCAGTTCATCAAGGGCAAATGGAAAACCGGCGAGGAGCGTGCTGCAAAACAATTCGACAATATCGAATGGCACGCACTGGGTGATGGTTTCACCTGGGATACTAAAAATCCCGAACAGGACATCAAAACCAGCCGCACGATTTGGGAACTATGCAAAGAGAAAGTGCGTTCGCATGAGTTTGATTTGATTGTCTTCGATGAAATCAATTATTGCAGCAGTTATGGCTGGATACCGGGAGAAGAAATTGCCGCTTTCATCCGCGAAGAAAAACCAACATGGATGCACCTGATTCTGACTGGTCGGGATGCGCCGAATGAAGTGGTTGAAGTGGCCGATACTGTCACTGAGATGCGTCCGGTTAAACATGCCTTCGATCAGGGCATTCCGGCCACGCAGGGGATCGAGTTTTGAGTTTCATTCTACTGGCGCACGGATCAAGCGATGCGCGGCATGCATCTGAGGTGCGGGAACTGGCGGAGAATGTGTCCGGCCTGCTTGGTGAGGAGGTCGGTTGCGCGTTTCTCTCCGATGACAGCTTGACTGAAGGTGCAAGGGTGCTGCCGCTGTTTCTCGGCCATGGGCGACATGGTTCTGTGGATGCGCCTGCACTTGCCGAAAAATCCGGGGTGATTTTGCTGCCGTCGCTGGCGGCCCATGCCGATGCAGTGGCCGAGCTTGCCTATGATCGTGTGACAGCGGAAACGCGCAGGGTTAAGGTGCTGTTCGGCCTGTATCGTTTTTCCGGTTTCGAAGCGCTCTATGCTGCACTGCACGAGCACAACAAACACTGTACGCTCGTGGCGCACGGTGCACTGCATGGTGAACCATCGGTCGCTTCGGTTCTCGATCTTTGGCGAGAGGATGGCGTATCGCCCGTCAAACTCCAGCCCATGTTACTGTTTAACGGCAAGAGCTTGGATGAAATGACCGCTCAGGCCAAAGGCGAAGATATAGAAATACTGCCGGTGCTTTCCCAATCTCCCGGATTCCCCGAACTGATTTCATCTCTGCTGGAATGTTGTGATTTGAACGAGAATAAAAGCTGATGCCTTGGAGGCTTCTAAGCGCCGAATGTTCAATCCACTGCATCCCGGCTAAATTTTAAAGGAAGATGTACTTTCTCAGGCTCCCGGTTTTTTCGAACCAATTATTTAGATGCTTGATTGCAAGACTTGACCCTTTATCT
>JAUZQI010000019.1 GCA_030951095.1 Mariprofundus sp.
ATCGGCGAAACCATTGCCGATAAAGACACCCCTGTCGCCCTGCCGGTGATTCATGTTGATGAACCGACTCTGACCATGGAATTGCATGTCAACAATTCACCGCTTTCCGGCACCGAGGGTAAATTCATTACCACCCGCCAGATTCGTGACCGACTGATGCGCGAAGTCCGCACCAATGTGGCTATGCGTGTGGAAGAGACCGACAAAGCGGATGTCTATAAGATTTCCGGTCGCGGCGAACTGCATATCGGCATTCTACTGGAAACTATGCGCCGCGAAGGCTTTGAGATGGCCGTTTCCCGTCCGACTGTGATTGTGCGTGAAATCGGTGGCGTCAAGCAGGAACCGTATGAGAGCGTCACCGTCGATGTGGAAGCTGAATATCAGGGAGCTGTCATTGAGAAACTGGGTAAACGCGGTGCGGAAATGACCCATATGCAGACCAATGACGATGGTTCCACCCGCATCGATTTCATGTGCCCGACGCGCGGCCTGATTGGTTATACTTCCGAATTCCTCACCGACACGCGCGGCACCGGCATTATGCATCATGTATTCCATGAATACGGCCCATATATCGGTGCACTGCCTGGCGGACGCATCAACGGCGTATTGATTTCCATGGAAAATGGTGAATCGGTAGCCTTTGCACTGTGGAAATTGCAGGAGCGCGGCAAGATGTTCATCGGCGCTAACGCGAAAGTCTATGAAGGTATGATTATCGGCATCAACAACCGCGATGCCGATATGACCGTCAACCCGATCAAGGAAAAGAAACTCACCAATGTACGCTCTTCCGGCAAGGATGACGCCATTGATCTGGTGACGCCGTTAAATCTGAGTCTGGAACGCGCCATTGAGTTCATCTCCGATGACGAGTTAGTGGAAATTACGCCGACATCAATCCGCCTGCGCAAACGATTCCTCAAAGAGCACGAACGCAAACGCGCTACACCAAAAACAAAATAAACTGAAATACAGGCGGCCCTCGGGCAGCTTTTTTTATGTAGTAACTTCTTTCCATGCATCAAGCATCGGGAAATAAAGTGCTGTCCGAATCTCATGATCCAGTTCCATGCTTTCCAGAATGGCCGCATAACGTTTCAACTGCGGCGCATGACGGAACGCTTCTTCGGCCAGAAATGCATCCATACCACCGCCCTCATGCGAGGCGGTTTTATAATCGATAATCCAGTGGATGCCATCGACGGCATCAATAAAACTGCGATCAATGATATGGTGCGAAACCCTGTTATCACTACACATGCTCAAAGCCCATTCACTGCGGTTATGCTGATGACAGCCCGATAAAATCCATTGCCCCCGTTTACTTTCAAGCACGCGTCGAAGCCCTTGCTCACAACGCAACGATGCTGATCTCAGAAAATCTCCGGACAAGCCATCTGCTATCAACATGCGCGTCATGTACTCTATCGTATCTGCCGTGTTGTCTGCATGCCAGTTTTCTATGCCGGTTTCCGCAATGTGTTGTAGTGCGGCATGCACTGCATTACCAACTGGTGCAGCTTCTGCACCGGCCCATACATATTCGATTTCCGTTTCGTTGCTATCCTCGGAAGAAATCGCCAACACTTCGGGTATACAACGCATCCTTTGCAGCACAGGAAGGCTTGCAGATGCGTGATCAGCCATTTCAATAGTGGATATTTGCGCACCGAAACAGTGATCATCAGCAGATAACAACAGGTGCAATAAAGAGCCTTTTGCCGCTTCACCGCTGCGTTCTGAGACATGGCCAAGCAGATGAAGATGCGTTTCAGGCCGCGTACAAGATACATAAAGTAACCGATGTAATTCATTGTTATCTTTGCTTTTTTCTACGCTATTAACTAAAGAATACAGGGCGTCTTTTTGGCGTATCGATGCTTTTGCCGCCATCAGCGGCACTGCGCCGCCCGCAATCGGCACCTCGCAAAATGCCAGCAAAGGCACATCCGCACCTGCACCTTTGTGCCCCAATCCCGGCAGGATGACCACATCCCACTGCAACCCTTTGGCGCCGTGCATGGTCAGCAATTCCACTTGTCCGGCAGCCTCGGAGACATCTGCTTCGGCATAGAGTTTTTCCAGCCGCATATCGAGCAGCGCAAAATCAACGCGCGCCCCCTCCTCCAGTGATTCGATGAGCATCAGCGCCGCATCGATATTCAGACCTGCCGTGACATCAATCAGCGCTGGCATCGATAAACGCAACCATGCCGTTTGCAGTAAATCGCGCACCGACATTTTACCGCTATGTTCCAGACATGGCGCAAGCGCCTGCCGGATGAATAAAACGCGCGCCTGCGCATCACCGCTCAGGCCTTGTATAAGCGCATCATCTCCCATCAGCTGCCAGACCGGCTGGTTATGGTCAGCCAATAACAGGAGCAGGTCATGGCTTTGTAAGCCGCAGCAGGGAGCGCGCAGCAATGCCACCCATGATTCCCGGTCAGCCGGGTGTAACAGCGCGCGCAATAACGCACGCAACAAACGCACTTCAGGTCGGCTGTTCAGCGGCAGGATATTGATGGCGCGAAATGCAATCCCGGCATCTGTCAATGCAGGCATGATGGCATGCAGGTGTTTGCGGGAGCGTGCCAAAATACCGATGCGTTGATCCCCTGCCGTAAGCGTATCTCGAACAAGGCCAACGACATAATCCGCTTCCAGCACCGCATCCTGACCCTGCTGGAGATGCAGATTCACCGAACCGGCGTGAGATAGCGCGGCAACCGCCGGCGCATAGCAAACCGCGCCAGAAACCACATCCTGCCGGTCAGGAAAAATCGCCTGAAATGCCGCATTCACCCATGCCACGATGGCGGGTGAAGATCGAAAGTTGCGTTCCAGTTGCAGAGGTTCCACCAGAGGCAGGTCGGCTTCGTTGTTGGATGCATTGAGAAACAAACCCACCTCGGCCTTTCTGAACCGGTAAATCGACTGCATCGGGTCACCGACCATAAACAAACTGCGATGCCGGCCATCGCCCGCCTGCCAGCCATCGGTGAGGCATTGTAACAAACGCATTTGCAGATGCGAGGTATCCTGAAACTCATCGACGAGAATATGGTGGATGCGATAATCCAGTTTCAGCAGCAAATCGCCGGGCACGGCGTCACCCGCTCCCAACGCATCCATGGCGCGCAACGCTATTTCGGTAAAATCGGCCTCGCCCCGTTGACCAAAGCATAATTGCAGATGTTTATTGGCCAACACCAGCAGCAGAAACAACGATTCCAACACCTGCCACTGGCTATCATCCATGTGCGGCGTGATGGGCAATTGCCGCAGCTCATGCAATGCTTCCGCCAATTCAGGCACCACCGCCAGCAGATCGAGCAATTGTTTAAACTGGCCTTTGCCTTCGGCAAAGGCTTTGCCGGCAGGAAAACCCAATCGCGCATTCACGCCGCCGGATTTGCGAAAAACAGGGGCGGTCGCCGTGAGTAAAAAGTCGGCAATCAACTGCCATTGCTCCAGCCCGTCCAATGAGGATTCAGGCCAGGTCATTTGTTGAAGCGCCGCATCTCCTTTCTGCTCTCCGGCAAAACGCATTAGAGTCGGCAGCGCATCTTTGACCTGAATCGGCACCAATGCCTCGCACGCGGCCAGCTTCTGCACCATGATATCCGCCAGATGCTGCTCCAGCATCAGCCTTAGCCCTTTCATATCACGGCCATACATGGCCACTTCTTGCAACCATTGTTCGCGTTTGCCCAGCATATCGGCCAGCAGTGAAATCACCGCCACCGTATTATGATCCTGATGCAATAACACGCACTCGGCGGATTCCGGAAAATCACGCATGGCCTCATTCAGGGCCGCTTCGGCTGCTTCGCGGTAAATGATCTGCGCATGTTCCGATGGCGATGGCATATCGCCGAGGCCGGACAGCAACGGTACAGCCTGCGCCAGCGCATAGCTTAAACTGTCGATGGTCATGATACGCAAACGGACAGGATGGCGGTTTAAATGCCAGCCTTTTTCATCCGAACGCTGCATGGCTTGCTGCGCCAGCTTCCACGTTTCCATTTTATGCGTTTCACCTGCATCGGGCTGATCGGCGCAGAGCGATTCAAGCACCCGCTTGCGCATTTCGGCAGCGGCCTTGCGCGTAAAGGTCAGCGCCAGCACTTCTTCCGGTTCATCGACTATAGCCAGCAAAGCCAGAATGCGTTGGGTCAGTAATTCCGTTTTACCGGAGCCGGCAGGTGCCTGCACCAGAAAGGAACCGCCCGGATGACGCGCTTGAAACCGTATTTCTGCGCTCATGCTTGGCCACCCGCATCATCGATATCGCCCGAATCTTCAATACCGATCTCTTCAATACGACATACCGCTTCAAGACCGCAATACTTGCAAGCATGACAATCACGCGGCGCCACATCACAACGCCCATCGACAAATTCCATGGCCAGCGCATTGAGATGTGTTTTCCAGTCATCCAGCACAGCCTGCCAGTCATCCGGTGCATTGCGTTTGCCATCACAGGCGATAATACCCTTGATGCCAATATCATCACCGCACAAACCTTCGTACGCCATGTCACCGCTGCGAACGCGTGCAAAAGCCACCGCATCATCCACCCCCAACTTTGCTGCCAGCGCATATTGCGGCAATTGAGGCTCCTTGATGCGCCCGTCATTTTCATCGGATAACCATTTGGCGGTGGATTGTTTGACTCCGGTTTTGTAATCAATCAGCACTTTCCTACCTGCAGCATCCACATCCATGCGGTCGGCTTTGATATTCACGTCAAACTGAAGCGAGGAGGCTTCCGGCAACTGCATGTGAAACATTTGCTCAATTGCCACTACTCTGAATTCGGGGCGCTGCAATTCCAGTTCCAACCATGCAGACAGCACGCCCTGCATGCGTTTCTTTTCATACGAGCGCGTTCTGCTATCTGCCGCCACATGGCTTTCAGCCCATGCATGCTCAATGCTCGCATCAATCAGGTCTGCTTTCTCTTGTTCGCCAAGCACCGCCAATGCCGACTGCCGCTCCAGTGTCCGCCAAATATACTCCAGCGCCAGATGCATCAATGAACCCTTGCTGCTCGCTTCAATGCCCGGCGTGGTCTCGCCCAATACAGCGATACCCAAACGATGGGTTGCAAACGCCCTGAACGGACAAGCCGACTGGTTTTTAATAATCGACGTGCCGCCCTTCACAGATTGCTCCACCTTGAGTGGTACGGGCGAAGCATCATACATCGCTTCCATCTCCAGACGCACAGATTTCGTGGCAATTGAACAAGGCTTTTTCGGCGTCAAATCCGCCACAAAGGGCGAAGCCAATAAGGTCTTATCATCACGCTGCCCGGCATAGGATATTTCAATATGAGATGCTGATTGCAGTACCGATTCCCATAGTAGTTGAGAAGTTTCATAGACCAACGTCCCATTGCTCATCGGCAGCGCATATTTCTTCTGAACGCTGGCGGGCAATAACGGATAGGGCCGCGCCGGCGGCGGAAACGCTTCTTCATCCATCCCCATGATAAACACATGATCGAATTTTAAACCTGCCATCTGCGACAACGGCATTACCACCACATGGCTATATTTTGCATTCTCCGCCAGCCGGGTTTCAGCACAGCCTGTCCTCAGCAGAGATAAAAACTGCATCCATGTCAGTTTAGCTCCCGGTTTGTCCTCCAGTTCGACTCCACCCACGGCATCCACCGCCACCAGTGAAATCAGCACATCGCGAAAGGCATTCATGAGTTGAATTTCGACGTTACAGCGCCGCGCCCCGGCATTTGATGCAGGCGTATCCAAACCAGACTTATTATCCGAATTGACCTGCACAAAACCGGTGCGCTTAAGCAACTCATGCACCGCCGACACCCAATCATTGGCCGAACGTTGACGCCTGTCCCAGCCCGCCATTACATTCAACACGGACCATAGCTTTGGCAATTGCTTCACATCAGAAATATTCAGCAGGCTTTTGAATGTCATGCGGTGACGATTATACCGCCTGAAGGTTGAATCAAGCTCAGCGCGACCAAAGCGCTCCGCCTCATACCCCTTCAACCACGGTGAAAACAGCAACACAGAAAATGCATCAAAAGAGAGTGAAAACTCGCCGCATAACGAAAGCATGTGCAACAACTGCCGGATCATCGGGCGATCACTCAACGATTCCCCGCCCATCACCACAGCTTGCATGCTACTGCACGGATCACAGCGCAATTCCGGCATCAGCGCATGATTCAATGTCCGCTTTAACAGCGAAGCATCGGTTACCGATTGGCTGGTCGCAATGGCAATGCGCGCGCGTGGTGCATCGTCCAGCACAGCCGCAATTTTCGCCGTGATATGGTTACACTCTGCCTGCACATCACCACAGGCATAGAACATTGTTTTAGCAGACGTCGCTTCGTTTAGGACCTGCATCAGATGCATGCCGGTTCCTTGCAAAGCCGCCAGCAATGTCTGTTGCATCGGCGTAAGCACATCAAATCCAGCCAGTATGATGGATGGCATATCTTGTCCAAAATTTTGTTGATTAAGACAGGCCAACAGCTTCGACCCGACATCCGCAGCCAACAAACGCCCCGCCAAAGCGCCCGCATCCAGTTTTTTGCGCATCGCATTGATCCAGCGTGCCAGCGCATCCGCTTCTTCTCCGGCACAAGCCAATTCGCCTATATCAATGCGATATTCCTGCATCAACGCATATGCATCTCTGGCGTGACCGGCCAGGCCACGCACCGAAGCGGCAGACTGCTCTGACCCGGTGGAATGTTGATTCAGCTCGTGTTGATTCAAATCGAACTGAATCACCCGCTCCCACAGCCATTGTTCCTGCATCCGATTCAAAGCTACCGGCATGGCATCCAGCGTGGCCGCCCATTCGTTTATCCAAGCCTGCCATGCCAACACAGCCGGCGTTTCACACACTTCGCAAGCTGATCCCGAAACCAAACGCTGTTTCCAGTCCATCGCCAACTGCGGCGAAACAGTCAACAGCAATGCGCCGTCACTCAGGTGCGCAGCAACCTTCGATGCATTAATGATCGTGGGTAAATGTTGCCCGGTATTCACAGATCAGGGGGCTTTGGATGTATCCGACGGTTTCCAGTCACCTGTCACAATATGACCCGAACCACCGATATGGGCAGGCACATAGTGATGCTTTTCGACACCATCCTGCTTTTGCATCTGAAAGAATACCGTGATGGCGATGGAAAGGCTGATCGCCACGACAACTGCATAAAACCAATTTGGAGCACGCTCTTTGTCCACTGGCGTGATATCGATAACTTCCGGCTGCTGCGCTTTTTCGTGTCTGTTTTTCGCCCTTAACAGCAGTAGCAAGGCAAGATTGCGCAACATGAACAGCAGCAAAGCCGGGCCAAAGAAAAAAAACAGCGATACAAAAAGACTGCGGATCATAATTCAGCCAACTCCTTCATGCGTCTGGCATAGGCTTCCACATCCGGTTCGCGCCCGATGCGCTGGGCGTAGTAAACCGTTTCAGCCAGCACTTCGAGCAATTTATGCAATGCATCGTGCCGATCCATTTTTTTCATGGTAATCATATGATCGAGCGCTTTGGCCATTTCGGGTGGGTGCTTGGTGGCCACCTGTTCTTCCAGCGCCAGATGCAGAGAGAGATGGAGATATGGATTCATGCCATCATTCACCTCGAAATCCCTATCGAGGAAATCTTCCATATCATCAAAGAAATGGTGATATTCCGAATGCATGGCAATCACGCGAGCAATACGTACTTCCAGGGCATTGAGCGGCAGATCAGCCTGCGCCTTGTGCCATGCATCCCAGAACACCTGCCGGTGCGCCCGCAACTGTTCCCTGTTCGGTTCGTTTGCTTCGCCCATGTGTAACTCCAACGACTTATCCAGCGAAACTGTAACAGGATCATCGAAGGATGCATAAACGGTTTTCAACTTCTGGTTAAACGATGAACAATTGATTTTCCTCTGTAGTGATCAGATCTGCTTTATCTACGTTCTTATCACGCAACATGCCTGCCCCGCATAGTTACGAGGCAGGCATTCGGCGCTTAAGATAATAGGGAAGCGCTGATTAAATCATGATTCGCGATCCCGCATGGGAAATGAATGATTTCTTCGTTAAAGATTTGAGCCATAGCGCTGCTATGCCTTGCAATCTTTGCCTTGAACTCCTCCATTTCCCATTGCGGCCTCATCAAACCGGATTTAATCAGCGCTAGTGAAAATTACATTTGCTTGGCCAATAGTGAATCGTCATACCAGTCACTCATATCATCATACATCTCACCTTTAAGAATATAATATGGCGACTTGTAATAAATCATCACATCATGGAACGGATCGGTCAGAATTTTACAGAACCAGACCAAGCCCGACTGCACGCTCATAATGAAAAACAGGTGGATGGTTCTAAACACCAGTGCACCAACAGCCAGAGCCAACCATACCAGTGACAGATTGTAGAGGAATCCGTGCGCCTGCTCAGTGGCATCGAACAGGCCGAACATCGAAGGTTCGAAATACAGCGCCGCAGAAACCAGCGCCCATAGCGACAACAGCACCATTTTGCGAAACAGGTTATACCCTACTTTCACGCTTTCCTTGTATTCATGCGTAGCGGTATTCACTTCATCATAGCTTTTAGGCTCGAAGAAGAAATGTCCAATCTGGCGCAACAGCATGGCCACCACCCAGCAAAACAACACAGCCATCACCGGATCAAGAAATATCCAAACGTAACTGACGATAAAGCAGATGGAACTGGCCAAATGTAAAAATTGATTGATCCGATTATGATGGTAATAGCGATGGTCATCCCAGCGCTGCATGCGAAGTTCTTCGATAAACCCCATGACAAAATCCCCCTGTCTCAAAAATAATTATCTATGGAGCCACTTGCAAAAGTCGTGAGCAGCGATTTGCTTCCCCACTCCGGCACATTTCCAATCTTGAATTTTGGCGAATGGAACCACCATGCTCCTCATTCCATTCCAAAAATGCACTCGAAGGGGGATTGCAATTCATCCACTCAAACTTTTGCACGTGGCTCTGTGAATTGTGAATTTATTTTATGACAAATTCATGTCTGAACAAAGTCATGGTTGAGACAGTACGCAAGGATCAAGACGCAATTAAAGACTCGCCCATCTTGATGTCCTGCCCTTCCTGAATATCGTCACAAAAAACATAATGGGATGTTGCAAACATAATGATAGTCGAACCATGCTGAAAATAGCCCATTTCATCACCTTTACTGTAACTGGCCCGACAAGACAGGTAATTGGAGCCCCGACTGCGCAGATCCATTTCACCATCCAGACAATGAAATTTCATACTCGCGACGAGTATGGCGGCAACCGGTACCAGTGTGATGGTATATTCCGGATTGCCTGTATCCAGTTGCAAAACTGCACGCTCATTTTTGCAATACAGTTTTTCGATGCGTTTCAAGGCAATCGGATTCACATTCCAGGTATCGCCAGATATATAATTCACTTCATGCACGCGGCAATCAACCGGTGCATGAAAACGGTGATACATACTCGACTTCAGCCGCAGGGTGACAAATAGCCCGTCACGATATTTTTTCCGAAAGGATTCATCCGGAATCAGGTCACCAAGTCGATAGGGGAATCCTTTGGCCTGATATACTGTTGTCCCCTCAATTTTACCATGGGCTCCTATAATAGCATCGCACGGACTAACAATGATCGACTCTCTGCGATCAATCGGACGAACACCTGGTTTTAATTCCCGGATAAAACATTCATGCAAGCTGTTAAATGATTGTTTCCTAGCCTCGGACAAATCCAGATCATGGGCAAACAAGCGCCACAGAGCAATAGAGATGCGTGTCAGAATAGGGTTCTCAATACGACTGAACCAGCCCGTCAACTGCGTCAGCCAGCGGCGCGGGATTCGGTTGGTGAGCAGAAAATTCAATTGCTCCTGCTGGGATAAATAAGCAATCAATTTCAACACGGCAAGATAGTCAAAGGCTTTTCACTCTAGGGAAGTGCTGATTAAATATGGTTTGATGAGACGGCAATGGGAAATGGAGGAGTTCAAGGCAAAGATTGCAAGGCATAGCACCGCTATGGCTCAAATTTTTAACGAAGAAATCGTTCATTTCACATGCAGGATCGTGAATCATGGTTTGATCAGCGCTTCCCTGGATATTTTGAATGTTATATTTCAACGTGCAAGCCCATATCCATCAAAAACTGATGCATGATGGGTTCGGCCTGATAATCATGGCTGCGCAGCATGGCGTTTGCCTGCATGGTTGCGCGATTGTCGGTATCTTCGAAAAACCTGATAATCTGTGCCCCCATGGTCTCGGCATCGTCAACCAGATAACCGTTTACACCGTGTTCGATGATATCTTTTGGCCCTTTGCAGTTATAAGCGATCACCGGCATGCCATAGGTGAATGCTTCCAGCACGACATTGCCGAAGGTGTCGAAGCGGGAGGGAAAGACAAACATATCCAGCCCGGCATAGAGCGATTTCATGCGCGCCTTATCCACCCAGCCGAGGAACAATGCATCGGGCAGTGCTGCTTTCAACTCCGTTTCAGCAGGGCCGACACCAGCTATAACCAACCGGACATCGGGAAAAAATACGCGAATATGGC
>JAUZQI010000190.1 GCA_030951095.1 Mariprofundus sp.
GAAGCGCTGATCAAACCATGATTCACGATCCTGCATGTGAAATGAACGATTTCTTCGTTAAAGATTTGAGTCATAGCGGTGCTATGCCTTGCAATCTTTGCCTTGAGCTCCTTCATTTCCCATTGCGGTCTCATCAAACCAGATTTAATCAGCACTTCCTTAGCACAGAGCGGAAAACATCATGCAGGCGCGTTGTTTGTTGTTTGTTAAGGTTCTCTGGCGCATCAAGCCCGGCTTCCCTAAACTTCGCCGATGAGCACAGTTATGAGTACCTATGCGCGCTTTCCCCTCACGCTGGTGAGAGGGAAAGGTTCCCGTGTTTGGGATGATAACGGGAATGAATATCTGGATTTTATATCCGGTATTGCTGTCAATACGCTTGGGTATACTCACCCGCAATTGACTGCAGCATTATCCGAACAAGCCGATACGATGCTGCATTGCTCCAACCTGTTCCATATCCCGAAACAACAACAGCTGGCTGAAAAGTTGACTGCACTGTCCGGTCTCGGAGCGGCCTTTTTTTGTAATTCCGGAGCTGAAGCGAATGAGGCTGCTATTAAACTGGCCCGCAAACACTTCCATGATATGGATTCATCCAGGCGCACGATTATTACCGCCACCCAGTCATTCCATGGGCGACTGCTTTCCACTCTGGCTGCGACAGGCCAGGACAAGGTGAAAGTTGGCTTTGATCCATTGCCTCCAGGCTTTTTACATGTTCCGCTCAATGATATTGAGGCGTTGAAGCAGGCAGTGAATGAGCAGACGGCAGCAGTATTGCTGGAGCCGTTGCAGGGTGAGGGTGGCGTCAATATTGCGACTGGAGCATATCTCCAGTCGGTGCGGAAATTGTGCGATGACCTCGGGTTATTGTTGATTCTTGATGAGGTTCAGACCGGTATTGGCCGGTGTGGCACCATGTTTGCGTTTGAACAGGCAGGTATTGTCCCTGATATTCTGACGCTGGCCAAAGGCTTGGGCGGCGGTGTGGCGATTGGAGCCATGCTGGCCACGAATGCTGTAGCGGATTCATTCGGGCCCGGCACACATGGTTCCACCTTTGGCGGTAACCCGCTGGCTTGTACGGCGGCACTAACCGTGCTCGATGTGATAGAGTCCGACAGCTTATTGTCCAATGTCAGGCTGCGGGGCGAGCAGTTGAGACAGGGCTTGCAGGCGTTGGCATGCCGGTTCCCTGTTATTCTGCAGGTGCGCGGCCAAGGCTTGCTCATTGGGGCAGAGATGAGTGTGGAAGTGGCACCTCTGATCACTGCAGCTCGGGATAAAAGGCTGTTATTACTGATGGCGGGGCCAAATGTGTTACGCTTTCTGCCACCATTGAATGTAAGCATGGCGGATGTGGATGAGGCGCTATCAATTGTTTGCACAGTATTGGAAAGTACGCTGGGGGCTGGGGAATGAGACATTTTCTGACATTGCTGGATGTATCATCGGATGAGGCAAGACATCTATTGAAACGTGCAGCCAAGATCAAGCGCCGGTTGAAAGAGGGCAAGGAGTATCGGCCGCTGGAAGGAAAAACGCTGGGTATGATTTTTGATAAAGCCAGCACGCGCACGCGCGTTGCCTTCGAAACCGGCATGTTCCAGCTTGGTGGTCATGCCCTGTTCCTGCATTCCGATGCCACCCAGTTAGGTCGCGGTGAGCCGATTGCAGATTCGGCACGCGTGCTTTCCAGCATGGTTGACGGTATCACCATTCGCACCTTTGGACACGATACTCTGCAGGAATTTGCCAGGCATTCGAAAGTGCCGGTGATTAATGCCCTGACCGATTTGACCCACCCGTGCCAGATTCTGGCCGATGTGCTTACCTATGAGGAGCATCGGGGCTCGATTGAGGATAAAACCGTAGCCTGGATTGGTGATGGTAATAATATGGCGCATTCATGGATCAATGGTGCGGTGACGTTCGGCTATCGATTGAAAATCGCCTGCCCGGACAGTTACCAGCCGGATGAGAAAATGCTCGAGGCTGCACGTATATTGGGTGCAGATGTGTCTCTGAGCGATGACCCTGTTACGGCTGCATACAAGGCTGATCTGGTTACCACGGATGTCTGGGCCTCCATGGGACAGGAAGAAGAACAGGCTGAGCGCGAGAGGGCGTTTGACGGCTTCTGTGTGACGGATCGTGTCATGGCTCATGCCCATGGCGATGCACTGTTTATGCATTGCTTGCCAGCTCATCGGGGCGAGGAAGTTGCAGCCAGCGTCATTGATGGGCCACAGTCGGTGGTATGGGGTGAGGCGGAAAATCGTCTGCACGCTCAGAAGGCGCTGCTGGAGTTTTTATTGAAGTAAAACGAGCCACTTGCAAAAGTCGTGAACGGCGATTTACTTCCCCACTCCGGCGCATTATCGAACTGGAATTTCAGAGAATGGAACCACCATGCTCCTCATTCCATTCCAAAAATGCGCTCGAAGTGGGATTGCAACGCATCCACTCAGACTTTTGCAAGTGGCCCAAACGTTAAATAGATTTTGAAATATGTTCAATTGAAGAGGATATCAATGTCTGATGTAAAAAAAGCGGTACTGGCTTACTCGGGGGGACTGGATACCTCCATCATCCTGAAATGGTTGCAGGATACCTATGATTGCGAAGTGATCACATTCACGGCTGATCTTGGTCAGGGTGAAGAAGTGGAAGAGGCGCGTGCCAAGGCCAGGACCTGTGGCGTTTCCTCCATCTATATTGAGGATATCCGTGAAGAATTTGTGCGTGATTATGTGTTTCCAATGTTTCGCGCCAATGCCATTTATGAAGGTGAATATCTGCTTGGCACCTCGATTGCGCGGCCGCTGATTTCCAAACGCATGATTGAAATTGCCGAAGCTGAAGGGGCTGATGCAGTATCGCATGGTGCCACTGGCAAAGGTAATGATCAGGTGCGTTTTGAGCTGGGTTTTTATGCCCTGAAGCCGGATGTGAAAGTGATTGCTCCGTGGCGCGAGTGGGATATGGTGTCGCGCAAGGATATGCTCGATTTTGCCGAGAAACACGGCATCCCGGTTGAACGCAAGCGTGAAGGCTCCAAGTCGCCCTATTCGATGGATGCCAATCTGCTGCATATTTCCTACGAGGGTTACGATCTGGAAAATCCGTGGTGCGAGCCGTCCGAGTCGATGTGGCGCTGGAGTGTGTCGCCTGAAGCTGCGCCGGATGCTCCGGAATATATCGAACTTAGCTATCAGGGCGGAGATATTGTCGCCATCAATGGTAAACCCATGACACCGGCGACTGTGCTGACCGAATTGAATCGTTTGGGCGGTAAGCATGGTATTGGTCGTATCGATATTGTGGAAAATCGTTTCGTGGGCATGAAATCACGCGGTTGTTACGAAACACCGGGTGGTACGATTATGCTCAAGGCCCACCGTGCCATTGAGTCCATTACGCTGGATCGTGAAGCGGCACACCTCAAAGACGAATTGATGCCGCGTTATGCCAGTATCATTTATAACGGTTACTGGTTTGCGCCGGAGCGAGTAATGTTGCAGCAAGCCATCGATGCCTCACAAGTCTGCGTTAACGGCGATGTGCGTTTGAAACTGTATAAGGGCAATGTCGAAGTCGTGGGGCGGCGTTCGGATGATTCGATGTTCGATGAACGCCTGTGTACCTTTGAAGATGACGAAGGCGCCTATGACCAAAAAGACGCATCCGGTTTTATTAAGCTCAATGCGCTGCGTTTACGCATGAACAAGTTTATCAACAAATAAAAGCGGGAGAACAAGATGACTGAACAGGGGTATGCCAAACAGATTCGTATTTTACACAGCTTGCTGGCATTGTGTATGCTCACTCAAATCGCCATTGGCGAATTGATGGATGTGCCTGAAGTCGAGGATACGCCGGCTGTCGCCAGTATACACTGGATTATGCCGGCCTATGCTCATGAGGGGCAGAAGCATCCAGCCGGAATGCCGGTGGAAGAAACGATTGGCTTTGAAGTGCACGAAATACTGGGCTTGACGATTGCCAGCCTGTTGTTGATTCGCATCATGCTGGCCATGACTTCACTGCCCGGCGCAAACTGGAGAGAACTGGTGCCATGGGCATTTGCCGATGGGCGCAAGCAACTGTTGAGAGAAGCGAAAATGCAAATGGCTGGCTGGAAACAGGGAAAGCTTGCCCCCCCTGAAGATGGAGAAGCGGTTGCGAGGTGTGTGCATGGTTTTATTTTACTGGCTGGCCTTGGTATGGGTATCACAGGGACTGTGTTATATTTTGGCTGGAGTCAAACCACGCCACAAACCGATTTGATTGAGCTGGTGGCCGAAACACATGAATTGCTTGTGGGCTTGCTGGAGGCGCTACTGGCTGCCCATATTCTGGCTGTGATTATACATCAACGACAGGGCCACAATATTATCGCGCGGATCAAACCAACAGCCTGATCGTTGGAGCAGTTGGGGCGATGCCGGTTTATTGTGGTCTGCAATAAAATCAGCGTTTTCTTAACGATCACAGGATAGCCAGGAGGAGCACATGATAAAGCATAACAAGATACTGGTTCCGACCGACTGTTCGGATCAGTCTACTGAAGCGATACGGCGGGCAGGCGTGCTGGCAGAAAAATTCGGTGCAGAAGTTCATCTGCTGTATGTGATGGAGCCATCCATGTATTTTGAAATGGATATGGTAGCGATTCCGCCTCTGGATGAGGTCGATCATACGGTGCAAAAAGGGGTATTAAAGCGCATTAAAGCGCAGGTGAAATTATTCGATTTCAAACTGATTGTGCATATCAAGGAATCTATCGGCGATCCGTCGCGGAGCATTTGTCAGTTCGCAGAATCGTTGCCTGCCGATCTGATTGTTATTGGCCGCCACAGCGAAAAGAGCATGTTTGCACACATGCTTATGGGTTCTTTTGTTGAACGGGTTGTCGCACATGCACCCTGTTCGGTACTTGTTACTGTTCCGCATAGTCTGACAGGAAGCGAAAAGAGCTGATATTTCAGTGCCATGGGCGATATTGTCTGATCGTTATGCTGTATTAGCTGCAATCGCAGACAGACCAGCGCAGGAACTCACGGCTTTCAATCCGGTTCGGATATTTAAAGAATAATTTGCTATCGCCTGATTCGATCAGGTGCCCATCACACATGAAAATGACCTGGCCGCCCAGCCGTTTTGCCTGCTCGATATCGTGGGTGACGCACAGCACTGGCATATTCTGTGCCAGTTCAAGTAGCGATGTTTCAATGAACTGTTTGGAACGTGGGTCGAGCGATGCGGTTGGTTCATCAAGCAGCAGCATTTTTGGAGAAAGCATCAGCGCTCGTGCAATGCACAGACGTTGTTGCTGGCCGACAGACAGCGTAGCTGCATGATCATGCAGACGGTTTTTCACTTCATCCCACAGCGCAGCTTGTTTCAAGACTTTTTCGATGCGTATTTGCGGCATGTAGCTGCACTCTTTTCTGCTGAGCCCGAAGACGATATTTTGTTGAATTGAGCATGGAAACAGGGCCGGCTTTTGCGCAATCAGGCCAATGGATCGGCGTAGTTCATCTTCACCCTCAGGCCAGCAGCGGGCATCATGGCCCATGATACGGAGTTCACCGTGCCAGTCTGAATGCAGAAGGTTGAGACAGCGTAGCAGTGTGCTTTTACCCGCACCGGATGGCCCAATCAGGATATTCATCCCCTGCGCCGGAAGGGAAAAAGAAATATCCCGGAGAATATTTTTACCATCAAGCGCAAGGCTCAGTTTTGATACGTGCAGGCTGGTGTCTCCAGCATCATTAGCGGCAACCTGCTGTGGCAGTTCTGCCGGCACGGTTGTTATTTTGTTCTTCTTGGTGTTCATCCATCCATCCTGATTTTTCGTAATGCAGAGGCACCAAAGCTGAGTGCAGTCACAAGTATGACCAGAATAACTGCCGATGCCCATGCAATATCCACAGCCTCGGCATTTGCGCCTTCCTGCGCCAGATAAAAAATATGTGTTTGCAAACTGGTGACGGGCGAAAACAGTGAATCCGGCCAGACCACGCCGGAAAATACTGTCGCCGTGAATAAAATCGGAGCGGTTTCCGATAAGGCGCGGGCCATGCCCAGAAGCAAGCCAGTCATCAGCGCAGGCCATGCAACAGGGAGCCAGACACGCCTGATCAGTTGGCCATTGCTTAATCCCAACGCTCTGGCTGCTTCAGTTTTTCCGCCGGGAATGCGATCAAAGGCATTGACACTGTTCATCAACAACATGGGTAGAATGATGACAGCCAGTATTACCATGCCGGTAAGCAGGCTGATACCCCAGTGCAGCACATGAACGAGCACAATTAAACCGCACAAGCCATAAACAATAGGCGGAATACCTACAAGCAGATGCATCATGCCCAGCAATGTCTGCCGTTGCCTGATATTGGCCGCTAGAGCGTAAAATAGTGCGCCGCCCAGTGCGACGGGAGCTGCCAGAGCACATGCCCCCAGCATCAATAATATCGAACCGGTAATCTGGGGCCACAGCGTTGAAATGCTGCCGAATGCAATGGCCTGACTACTGCCGATCAGCATGGCCCAGTCCAGCACCGGGATGCCCTTGAATAAAATGTAGGACAAACATGCGGCTGGCGGCAATAGCGCGGGCAGCGCCAGCATAGTGGTGAGTATTTTAGCATTTCGCTCGTTCATGCTCATGTGGCTCGTGCGCTGTCCGTGTGCATGTGGGCGAGCAGACTGATGGCGATGGTGACCAGAGCCAGCAATAGTCCGCAAGCCATCAGTGCTGAGAAATGCATTGAACCAAAGGCTGATTCACCGATTTCACGACCAATGCGCGAGGTCAACGTTTGCGCCGGCGACAGCAGGTTATAAAACGGCTCGGGAATGCGATCCATCGAACCGACTACCAGCATCACCGCCATGGTTTCACCCAACGCCCGACCCAGCGCTAGCAGGATGCCAGAACGGATACCCGGCCAGGCTTGTGGAAGTAATATGCGCCACAAACGCGCGCTCCACCCCATACCGAGACTGGCGGCCGCATCGCGCTGGCTGGCGCTGACTTCGGACAGCGCATCCTGCGCCATGACCATAATCGTCGGCAGTATCATCACCGATAGCAACAAACCGGCAGCCAGCAAATTGTGGCCGGTGAGCAAATGCAGACTTGATTGCAAAAAGGGCAGTAATAACCACAGGCCCAGCAGCCCGTACACCACCGACGGAATCCCGGCCAGTAATTCCATACTGCCACGTATCAGATTGCGCCACGGCCCGGACAATATTTCGCTACTCATCACCGCCGCCGCCAATCCGGTGGGAATGGCAATGGCCAGCGCAATCAATGCCGCCCAAAAGCTGCCGATAATGGCAGCCGCCAATCCAAACAGGGATTCATAAGGATACCAGTCCCCGGAAACGAATGATCCAAGACCATAGTGCTGCCAGTACGGCCATGACTGTTGCACCAGAAACCACAGCATCAGCATAACTACAATCAGGCTGATCAGCGCAGATGCTCGCATCCATAATTTTAACACAGGCGGTTAAATATCCTTAACGCACCGACAGATAACCCGATTTTTTTACAATGGTCTGACCCTGCTTCGAGAGCAGAAAACGACCGAAATCACGCGCTTCGTCAGGTGCATTTTTTGGTAATAGAACATGCAGGTTACGGCTGATCGGATAACTGCCATCGCGCACATGCTGGATATCGGGCAATACCGCCTTGCTACCCTCGCCGACTGCAATGCCGCGAACGGCGTCATTCAGCCATGCATTGGACAACATACCGATGGCCTGATTGCTATGCGCAACCAGCGCCTGTTCTTCATTATTGGAGCCGGAAATGACCGAAGCGCCTGCTGCGCGGGCATGCGCATCTCCGAGCACAGCTTCGGCGAAAACATGGCGCGTACCCCGGCTGGCTTCCTTATCAATGACAAAGATTTGCGCATCCGGGCCGCCCAGTGCTTTCCAGTTTTTAATTTTGCCCCGATAGATATCAGCGATTTGTTTGAGTGATAATTGATGCACGCCACCAACATACACGGCTTTAGACACCACTACGGCCACCGCATCCTTGGCAATAGTCAGCACATCCACCTTGTCTTTTAGTTTGGTTGCTTCCTCTTCATCAATCTCGCGAGATGCCATGCCGATTTCAGCGGTATGCTGAATCATCGAAGCAATGCCAACGCCCGAGCCGCCGCCGGAAACAGTGATGGTCACGTCAGGATGCTGCTGGTGGTAGACGGTGGCTGCGGTCGAAACCACGGGTAATACGGTAGTGGAGCCGGCAGCGTGCAGGGTGATGGCCGATACCTCCTGAGCCTGTGCACCAAATAGAAGGATTGCCAGTGTCAGTATAAGATAATGCGTGCGTTTCATAATATTTTCTCCGGGAGGCATTTAGTGATGAAACCATCGCGTGAATGGTACGCAGTGGTGGTCTTTGGCGCACTGAATTACTTACATTGAAAACACATTGATGCCGGTCAGGAAAAAACGAACAGAAAACGCGACGATGAGTGCAACGCCGATGGAGAGGACGACAGAAAATAACGCATCTTTGCGACCAATCACTTTGACCATGACGGCAAATGTGGAGATACAGGGAATATAAAACAGCAGGAAAACAAGAAAGGTGGATATCTGAATCCAGTCGAGTACCTGTCCGACTTCGAACGTACCGAGCGCCTGATAGATCATCACCAGCGACAGCTCTTTGCGCAGGACACCAAACAGAATCGGAACACCGAGCACCATCGGCAATCCCAGCGTCCAGGTGGTAATGGGGGAAAGGGCTGCATTGATGACCTGATCCCCACCCATGAATTGCAGCAGCGCGAGTACAATGCTGCCACCCACCAGTAACGGTAATACAATGGTCACGATATCTTTGGTGCGTTGCCATGTTGAGGAAAGCAGCGGCATAATTTTTGGCCAGGCATAGGCCGGAATCTCCTGAATCAGACCGGGACTGATTTCTGGATAGCGATGTGAGAGTAAGCGACCGAGCAGGGCAATCACCAGCAGACTTAATATAAATAACAGGAACACGCCAATAGCACCAAGATATTTGGCACCCAGTGCCAGCACGATAGCCGAACGAGCCGAGCATGGCACAAAAGTGATCAACAGCGATGCGACGACACGGTCGCGGCCACTGGTCAGACCCCGGGTGGCGGCAATGGCGGGAACGTTGCAGCCCAGGCCCAGCAGAAACGGTACGGCCACTCTGCCATGCAAGCCGATCGCGTGGAAAAAACGATCCACGACAAATGCGATACGGTGCATGATGCCGCTCTCTTCCAGCGCTACCAGCATGAGTACCAGCGGTAACATATAGGGCACGACAATACCGATCAGTCCGACCAGTCCGTCGGCAATGGCACGCCCAACCACACCAGTGGCTGTATTCGGTTGCCAGGCGGCAATCATGTTAGCCAG
The DNA here is from genome assembly GCA_030951095.1 of Mariprofundus sp. GTDB lineage: Bacteria > Pseudomonadota > Zetaproteobacteria > Mariprofundales > Mariprofundaceae > Mariprofundus. The sequence continues at coordinate 9,439 of JAUZQI010000190.1, forward strand.
TCTGGCCGAAGATATGGCATCCAGCTCTGTGCTAACTTCAAAAACCATGAACAGGACGGCGGCAAATACGGCCAGCGATCCCACCAGTCCCCAGTGGGGGTGCAGGAATAACATATCCATGCGATCTTCCCGGCTGATTTTTGGCTTATGTACGTTGCGTACCAGGGTATGAAACAGGGTCATGGCGCGATGATGTCGATCGGCCTTGACCTCTTCGCTCAGTGTCCTCGGCAAAGTGCTGTCCGCCTGCTCACGCAGGGCGTGGATGGCCGGTGCAACATCGGGAAAATGGTTTTTAATTTCGCTGCGCAGATAGTTGTCATGCTCCAGAAGATTCATGGTCAGCATGTTGGCAGGAATAGAAAAAGCCTGTTGAATATCCGGCCGGTCGATTTCTTTGTGTAAACGATTCGCCCATTTCTGGATATGCTGGCTGGGCGGTTGGGGTAACGGGCAAACCGGGTCGCGGCCTGCTTGCAGAACACGTTCAAACAGTTTCTCCAGACCGTGCCCTTTCAGTGCAACCGTCGGAATCACCGGCGCACCAAGTTTTTCCGATAATGCATGGATATTGATTTCAACGCCTTTGCGATGTGCCTCATCCATCATATTCAGTGCTATCACAACAGGTAGGCCCAACTCCGAGAGTTCCAGCGACAGTTCCAGACTTTGCTGTAACGAACTGGCATCAATCACCTGTATCAGCACATCGGGGCGAGGGAATGGTGCTGGTGGTTCGTTACGTTCATGGCGTGAAATTAATGGTCGTGTATCACCCCAGAGCAGATATTTCAGCGCTTCAAGGTCATCACCTGTCAGGCCACGCAATGACGGCAGACCGGGCAGATCAACCAGATGAATTTCATCCACACCAATCTGTACCGGACACTCGGCATAAGGTTTATGGGTGCCACTCAGTTTGCCGGTGCGATAGCGGGTACTGGCTACCGCATGAAAAATCGTACTTTTGCCGCTGTTGGGATGGCCAACCAGTGCCACCCGAAGTCGGTGATCGCCACGATAGACATGATCGTGCAACGTGATTGGACTGGATGTTTCAGTAAAGGCCTGTTTTGACACAGATTCACCCTTGATTGAAAAAAACAGTGCTATGGTGGCGAATGGCCTGTTCAACATTGTTGCGACTGGCATCCAAACCGAGTGCTTGCATTGAGGTAACCGGGGCATCGGACATGCCGCAGGGAACAATGCCGGAAAAATGACGCAGGTTGGGCTTGATGTTCAGAGCAATGCCGTGGAAGGTGATCCATTTGCGGCAACGTACGCCGACAGCGGCGATTTTTTTACCTTCGACCCAGACACCGATACCACGCGAATTTCGTTCGGCATGGATATCGAATTCGGCCAGTGTACAAATGATCATTTCTTCCAGTCGCCGGACATGGGCATGCAAATCCTGACTGTTTCTCAGGTCAGCAAGCACATAACAAATCAGTTGTCCCGGGCCGTGATAGGTCACTTCTCCACCACGCCCGCTGGGATATACAGCAATGGATTCGCCATCAATGCTGTGCGTCAGCACATCCGCCTCGTTACCGGATGTGCCAATGGTGTAAAGCGGTGGATGCTCGGTAAAAATAAGTGTCGATTTCGCCGTTTCAGCCAGAATAGCCTCAACGAGGGACTCTTGCTCCGCAATGGATTCCGGATACTCCTGTCTGTCGTGACGAATGATTTGCATTGCCGCAGACTAACCCGAATGCAATGTAAATTCCGCTTTACATTGCCCCCTGCATTGACCGGGGCGTATTGCCCCATAGAATCCAGCATCCCGTTTTGCATTCAGGGCAAGGAGTCAGCAGCTGTGAGTAAAGAAATTGATGTCAAAACGCTTACGTTTGAGCAGGCGCTGGCAGGTTTAACCGAACTGGTTGAGAAGCTGGAATCGGGCGAGTTGCCGTTGGAAGAGAGTGTGGCTGCATTTGAGCAGGGGGTGAAACTTTCCCGCCGCTGTGAATCCATGCTCGATAAGGCGGATCAGCGTTTACAGATTCTGGGCGACAAAACACCCACCGACTCACACTAATCCTGAATGCAATCACCTGAATTTCTCTCTGCATATGCAGGATATATGGAAGAGGCCTTGGCTGAAATGCTGGATGCGCGTAAATCCGTGGTCACAGAGCGGTTGCTTGATGCCATGCGCTACAGCTTATTGGGCGGCGGCAAACGTATACGACCGGCCCTGTTGTTGGAGTGTTATGCGGCGTGTGGCGGCAAACGACCTGAAACGGCCATGCCAGCGGCATTGGCGATTGAGTGCATTCATACCTATTCGTTGATTCATGATGATTTACCTTGCATGGATGATGATGATTTGCGCCGCGGCAATCCCACGTGTCACAAACAGTTCGATGAAGCTACTGCGGTTCTGGCGGCCGATGCATTACAAACGCTGGCATTCGAACTGCTGGCCAGTTCCGCCCGGGATACTCCGCTGAGCGGCGAGTTGATCTACAAGCTGGCCATTGCAGCAGGATGTCAGGGCATGGTTGGCGGGCAGATGCTTGATATGCAGGCTGACAACAGTAACGATGACATGGGTATACTGGCTGTTGAACGCATTCATCTGCATAAAACAGGTGCATTATTGCGCTGGTGTTGTGAAGCGGGCGCGATGCTTGCAGAAGCGGACAATGCGCAGTTGAATGCCTGCTCCCGTTATGGCAAAGCTGTCGGGTTGCTGTTCCAGGTTACCGATGACATTCTGGACGTAACAGCCAGTTCATCCGTTTTGGGTAAAAGTGCAGGCAAGGATGCTGTGCAAAACAAGGCGACTTATGTGTCTGTGCTTGGTTTGCAGCGCGCCCGTGAAGTTGCCGAAGAAATGCAAGAGTTGGCCGTTGCCGCTTGCGAACCACTAGCAAAACAGGGCGACCACCTGCGAGCGCTGGTGCATTATATTCAGGAGCGTGGCAAGTGACTTATCCGATGTTGGAAAAAATTCGTGGCGTGTCCGATCTCAAAGCATTGTATGAGGATCAGTTGCCGCAACTTGCCACGGAAATGCGCCAGTATCTGATCGAAACGCTGGCACCGATCGGTGGCCACCTGGGGGCAGGGCTCGGGGTGGTTGAATTGACCATTGCGCTACATTATCTGTTTGATTCCCCGCGCGATAAAATCGTTTGGGATGTCGGGCATCAGGCTTATCCGCATAAAATTCTCACAGGCCGATTGCAGGGGATACCCGGCATCCGTCAATATGGCGGCCTGTGCGGCTTCACCAAACGAAGCGAGTCGGAACACGATCCGTTCGGGGCAGGGCATGCCTCCACCTCGATTTCTGCAGCTTATGGCATGGCCTGCGGACGTGATTTAAGCGGCGAAAACAATAACGTGATTGCAGTGATTGGCGACGGCGCACTGACAGGAGGCATGGCATTTGAGGCGCTGAATCATGCCGGCGGCAAAGACAATCGCCTGCTGGTGATTCTAAACGATAACGAAATGTCGATCGCCCCGAATGTCGGTGCGATGTCTTCCTATCTGGCACGTATCATTACCGGCAAGCCCTATACGCAGGCCAAGGATACAGCCAAACGTATTCTGGAAAAATTGCCCGGTGCCCTGACTGCAGCCAAGCGCGTGGAAGAACACGTCAAAGGCATGATTATTCCAGGTACCCTGTTTGAAGAGATGGGATTTCGTTACATCGGCCCGATTGATGGCCATGATTTCGAAACGCTGTTGCCGACGCTGGCCAACTGCAAGGAACTCGACGGCCCGATTCTGCTACATACGATTACCAAAAAAGGCTTGGGTTTCTCGCCTGCCGAGGAAGACCCGGAAACATGGCACGGGCTGGGTCCGTACAATGTGCAAACAGGTAAACCGAACAAGAGTGAGGGCAAGCCGCCAAGCTATACTGAAGTATTCGCCGAAACGTTGGCGGATTTGGCCGAGGCAGACGAACGCATCGTAGCTATCACTGCCGCCATGCCGGGTGGAACGGGCCTGTCCCGCTTTGCCAGACGGTATCCCGAACGTTGCTTTGATGTCGGTATTGCCGAGCAGCATGCTGTCACCTTTGCCGGCGGTTTGTCCGTGGCCGGGAAGCGACCTTTTGTAGCCATTTATTCCACCTTTATGCAGCGGGCATTCGATCAGGTTATTCATGATATCTGTATTCAGAATCTGCCGGTTACGTTCTGCATGGATCGGGCCGGTATCGTCGGTGCGGACGGGGCGACCCATACTGGTATGTTCGATATCGCCTTTATGCGTAGCCTGCCCAATATGACGGTCATGGCCCCTAAAGATGAAGCAGAGTTGAAACATATGTTAGCCACAGCCCTTACCATCAATGGCCCGGTGGCGATTCGCTATCCTCGCGGCAATGGTTACGGGGTGGAGCTTACGAAACCGGAAGTCTTGCCTGTGGGTCAGTCTGAAGTGCTGGAAAACGGCGATGACGGACTGGTCATTGCTGTCGGAAACCGCGTTCGTGATGCATTGCATGCGGTTGAAACCGTGCGCAAGGAAGATAGCCGTGCATTTACTCTGCTGAATCTTCGTTTCATCAAACCACTGGATAAAACAACCATTCGAAGTCATCTGAAAACCGATAAGCCATTAGTGGTCATCGAAGAAGGTGTAGAGCAGGGCGGTATCGGCCAACAGATTGCTGCACTGGCGCTGACGGCTGGCTGGCATGGCCCGTTCATTCATATCGCCATGCCCGACAGCTTTCCAGCTCATGGAACTCAGGCGGAAATCCTGCGCGACCTTGGCCTGGATGCTGATGGTATCATTGCCCGGTTACGTAATAGCTAATCTAACCCGGGCGAATCTTTGCTAAAACCAAAAATAAAAAAACAGCGACTCGACCGGTTGCTGGTTGAGCGTCAGTTGGCTGAATCCGCCGATCAGGCACAGCGTCTGATTATGGCAGGACTGGTCTATGTTGACGGCCAGAAAGCGGATAAGGCCGGTATGGCATTTCGCGGAGATGCCTCGATTGAAGTGCGTGAAGTATTGAAATATGTCTCGCGCGGTGGTCTGAAACTGGAGCGGGCGTTGGAATACTTTCCCTTTCAGACAGAAGGGACAACCTGTCTGGATGTAGGCGCATCAACCGGTGGTTTTACCGATGTATTATTACAAAACGGCGCCATGAAAGTCTATGCCGTTGATGTGGGTCACGGGCAACTCCATTATCGGTTGCAACACGATGAGCGTGTCATCAATCTGGAAAAAACGCATGTGCGCAAACTGACCTCTGCCTTGATCCCTGAGTTAGTCGATGCGCTGGTCATCGACACCTCGTTTATTTCACTGATCCGTGTGCTGCCCTGT
>JAUZQI010000191.1 GCA_030951095.1 Mariprofundus sp.
AATACATTGGCAACAAACCGGGAGCTATTGGGGAGGCGGATACCATAAAGCCTATTTAAGGCCTTCTTTTATTTTCTGCTTCAATTGTCTGGGGTGCTCGAATTTCAGTTCGATAGCTTTCTGCCATGCCTGACGTGCGGCTTTTGGCCTACTATTTTTCCACATGATATCACCGTAATGATCGTACATAACAGCATCATCAGTAACCTTTTTCAGCGCTCTGGTTTGTGTGATTGCGGCTTTGGGATAATCACCTTTTTTGTAATATGCCCAGGCCAGTGAATCGAGATAATAACCGTCATCCGGCTTCTGAATCAGGGCGAGTTTAATCAATGCTATTGCCTTGTTCAGGTTCATGCCCTGAACCGCATAGGTATAGCCGAGAAAATTCAGTGCTTCGGCATCATTAGGCTGTCGGCTGATAATACGATTGAGCATAGCTTCGACCTGTTCATACTGTTTAAAATGATCGAAAGCTGCCGCGCGGTTGAATAACAATCGGGCAGGAAGATTGTTTATTCCCATCAGTTTTTCAGTTTCATCGAGTAATTGCCGATACTGTTTCCGACTCAGGCGAATGGCGGACAGCATCAGATGAGCATCCAGACGCACTGGTTTTGTTTTCATGACGTTCTGTAGCCGTTTGCTGGCCTCGTCCAGTTTATTCTGACTGATATCAATGGCAGCCAAGCGGATCTGTGTATCAATTGCCATTGGCGAGCTGTCATCAATCTGCTCATAAATGTCTTTGGCTTCTGAACTCCTGTCCAGAGCTTCCAGGCTTGCTGCCAGATAAAAACGGTTGATATCATCAGGGTGGGCGCCAACCAGGTTACGGAATGTTTTTTCCGCTTCAGTATAGTCCTGGTGTTGGAAATAAAGCATGCCCAACTGTCGCAGTACCTCGGGGTTGTTTCCGGATCGGCTGGCAATATCCCTGTATACAAGAATTGCTTCGACCAGTCGTTTTTTCTGTACCATAAGTTTGCCCAGAGCCAGGCTGACGTTCAGAGCTTCAGGGTGGTCTGCCATAAAAGCACGGAGCACTTTCTCTGCTTCAATATTGTTCTTTTCTTTCAATGCAAGAGCACTGAGCATTAAAACCGGCGTATCATCATCAGGGGCCATTTCCTGCATTCGTGTCAGGGAGGCTTTGGCCGAAGTGATGTCACCTTTTTTAACCAGCAGTTGAGCCTGTAGCTGACGAAATTCCGGCAGATCTTTGTTACGTATTGCAGCATTAATGGCAGCAAGCGCTTCGTCAAAACGTTTCTGGCTGGAAAGAATTCTGGCCTGAAGATCACGCGCTTGTATATGGCTCGGGTGGGTTTTCAGAAAACCGGTGATGGCATCCAATGCTTGTTCAGAACGGGATTCCGCCAGATAGAGACGGATACGGGTAAGCTGGATCTGTTCGAGCTGGCCTGGTTGCAGGGTTTCTTCTGCAAACAGAGTCTCCAGGTGTTCTTTGGTTTTGTCAGTCTGACCGTTTGTGAGCAGCAATGTGGTTAGTTGAATATGCGGATCAATTGCTTTGGGGTCTTTTTTGACCAGTGTTTCCAGTAGTTCAATGGCAAGCGCATGGTTTCCCTCTTTCATTGCGCTTTGAGCAGCCAGATACAGGAATCGGGTATCCATACTTTGCATTGCCATATGCTGATTTGGCTCCTGTTTCGAGGCAGCTTGTTGTACATCTGTTTGATGCGGCGGTGTCTTTTGTATCACGCATGCAGAAGTAAACATGATGGCAAATGACAGTAAAAAAAAGCGCAAATTCATCATGCGATTTTCACTATCCGAACATTCTGGAAACGGTTGTTTTTGGTATTTACAGACCAGCAGAGCATTTCGGTGGTTTTGCCTTCACAGACGCTGATAATGGGATAGGCAAAGCTTTCCCATGCGTTGTCCAGATCAGTAGGAGAGGGTTTGGCCGGGCAATCCGGATGCGAATGATATACGCCTATGATTTCGTTCTCTGTACCACGCAGTTCGCGATCAATGGTTTGATAGCCGGTCGGGTCAAGCTGGAAACGGTCAGCAGCACGATCAGTATTCAGATTAGCGACCGGGCGAATCTCGTGCACCAGCCAGTTCCCATTGTTAATACAGCCAATCAGCAGACCGCAAATTTCCAGTGGATAGCCAGTTTCAGCCTCTCGAAAGAGTGCTGTCAGGGATGATTCTGAAATGTGGATGTGTCCTGGTGCGGCAGCGCTATCAATGGTCGCCAGGTATGCCGAACTGCGGAATCGTTCGGGTTCGAACTTTGATGTTGTCAAGTGTGTGCTCCATAGTAGTGATGCAGGAAAAGTCGAACCGCAAACCTATCGCTTACCGGAGACTTGCCAAGTGCAATCATTTGAACATAATAAGGTGTATAAACAATGGGAGTTTCCAACATGAATTTAAAACTATCAACTCGCTGTATGGCAATTGCAATACTTGCCTTCGGTTTGATATCCTGTTCCGAGCCAAAACCGGAGGCGCATGTATCCTTTGTGCAGCCGACTGAGGGGACGACTGTCGGTACGACATTCAAGGTCGTGATGGCGGTTGAAGGTATGAAAGTGCATAAGGCTGGCGACATTGTTCCCGGCACCGGGCATTTTCATTTGATTATAGATCAGGGAGAAGATTCATATATCCCGCTGCAGGCATTGATCGTCAATGATCGCAGTCATTTGCATTTCGGCAAGGGGCAGACGGAAACCACGTTGCGTTTATTTCCGGGTAAACATACGCTGACTCTGCAGTTCGGCAACGGGCACCATAAATCCTATGGGCGTGAGCTGAGTCAAACGATTAATGTGACTGTGAAATAGCTTCGCAGCAGGTACAAAAAAGGGAAGGCCACGGCCTTCCCTTTTTTGTGTGGTATCGAAAGCTTAACGCTTCGAAAATTGCGGAGCGCGACGGGCTTTCTTCAGGCCAGCTTTCTTGCGTTCAACCTTGCGGGAGTCGCGGGTCAGGAAGCCGGCCGCTTTCAGTGCCGGGCGCAGACCTGAATCATAGGCCAGCAGTGCGCGAGCCAGGCCATGGCGAACAGCACCAGCCTGGCCGGAAACGCCACCACCGAATACGTTGACGCGAACGTCAATGCGACCGGAAAGCTGGGTTTCGTTCAGTGGCAGAAGCGCCTGCTGACGAATAATTTCAACCGGAAAATAATTTTCAATCTCGCGGCCATTGACCATAATACGGCCCTGACCGGACTGGATCATGACGCGGGCTACGCTGCGTTTGCGGCGGCCTGTGCCGCGATAAACTGTTTCTGCCATTGTATTATTCCTTAGTTCAGTTTCATTGCTTCAGGCTGTTGTGCCGTATGCGGGTGATCACCGCCGGCATATACCTTCAGCTTTTTCAGCATGGAGCGACCCAGCGGGCCTTTTGGCATCATGCCTTTTACAGCAGCTTCAATGATGCGCTCCGGGTGTTTTTCACGCTGTTTTTCCAGCGTGATACTTTTCAGGCCACCGGCATAGCGGGTGTGGTGATAATATACTTTTGCACTTTCTTTATTGCCGGTCACACGAATTTTTTCTGCATTGATAACGATAACATGATCGCCACAATCTGTATGCGGGGTGTACTCGGGGCGGTGTTTGCCGCGCAGCACTGTAGCCACCTGCGTAGCCAGACGACCAAGCACAAGATCATTGGCATCGACAATAAACCATTTACGTTCAATATCGCCGGGGCGAGCAGTCCAGGTAGACATATAATTCTCCGTATATGCAGTGGTTCTGGCATTACTCCCGAGTATGCGAATACAGGGGGGTTTGCCTTGCAAGGGCGGCGCATTATAAGAGTGGTCGGATTGATGTCAATTGCTCTTGCCGGCAAAGTTTGAAAAATTCGAATACATTCAATATCCGGTGATGATACGCTGCCTAAATGGCAATGCTTCTTTATAGGAGCATATTGTTCCGCTATCATGCCGGCCTTTCCTGACACAGGAACCCGGAGGTAAAAGCTGCATGGAAAATCAAATGCCGGAAGTAGGGCTGACTTTTGATGATGTGTTGCTGGTACCGCAGGCCAGTAGTGTCATGCCCAGATCAGCAGATCTCTCCGCTCAGTTGACACGCAATATCCGCCTTAATATCCCTGTCATTTCTGCTGCTATGGATACCGTCACCGAGTCCGGTACTGCTATTGCCTTGGCACAGGAAGGTGGAATTGGCGTCATTCATAAAAACCTGACACCTGAATTTCAGGCCGCTGAAGTTAGAAGGGTTAAACGTTATGAGGCCGGTGTAGTGCAGGAGCCATTGACTGTTTCACCTGAAACAACCCTGGATGAAGTGCACAGACTGGCGGCGGAACACGGCTTTTCCGGTTTTCCGGTGCTTGATAACGATGGTAAGGTTTGTGGTATTGTCACCAATCGTGATATTCGTTTTGAGCGTGACCCGGGCAAGAAGGTTGCTGATATGATGACGCCGAAAGACCGATTGGTATCAGTTCAACATGGCGTGGATCTGGAGGCCTGCAAGGTATTGTTTCGGGAACATCGCATTGAGAAGTTACCTGTCGTTGATGCAGGCGGTTGTTTGCAAGGCATGATCACAGTCCGCGATATTGAAAAAGCCAAGGCCTTTCCGAATGCTGTGCGCGATGATCTTGGCCGCTTGTTAGCGGCTGCCGCTATTGGTGTTGGCGATAAGGAGATGGCGCGTTTCGAAGTTCTGTACGAGGCAGGTGTGGATGCCATTATCGTTGATACTGCGCACGGACATTCGAAAGGCGTCATTGAGCAAGTCCGTGAAATCAAACGTCATCATGGCGACAATATTCAAATCATTGGCGGTAATGTGGCAACCGCAGCAGCGGTGCGCGATTTGGCCAATGCCGGAGCGGATGCTGTTAAAGTGGGTATCGGGCCGGGATCCATTTGTACCACGCGCATTGTGGCAGGTGTGGGTGTACCGCAACTTACTGCCGTAATGCAGTGTTCCGCTGCCGGGCGCGATGCCGGAATTCCCATTATTGCCGATGGCGGCATCAAATTTTCCGGCGATTTTGCCAAAGCGATGGCAGCCGGTGCATCTACCAGTATGTTCGGTTCGATGTTTGCCGGTACTGAAGAGGCACCGGGTGAGAAAATTCTGTATAAAGGGCGTACCTTCAAGGCCTATCGTGGAATGGGCTCAATCGGGGCAATGAAGCAGGGTAGTAAAGACCGTTATTTTCAGGGTGATGTCGATGAGGCGATGAAACTGGTGCCGGAAGGTATTGAGGGGCGTGTGTCCTATAAAGGCCCGTTGGGCGATATATTGCATCAGCTGATCGGCGGCCTGCGTGCTGCCATGGGTTATAGCGGGGCTGCCAGTATTGCAGAGTTGCATGAACGCGCCCGGTTTATCCGTATTACCGGTGCTGGATTGCGTGAATCGCATGTGCATGATGTGACGATTACTGAAGAGGCTCCGAATTATCGTTTTGAGTCCTGATTGTTTTTACATGAAACAAACAATGCAGTCGCGTTAACCTGGAATCGAGCTTCTATCCGTTGCCAATATTAATAATATGAAACGTATCGCAGTAGATGAGGAACGCATGGAAAAGATATTAATTCTTGATTTTGGTTCGCAATACACCCAGTTAATTGCACGCCGTGTGCGTGAGGCTGAGGTGTATTCCGAGTTGCATCCATGGGATATGGCGGAAGATGCGATTCAGGCCTTTGAACCTTCCGGTATTATCCTGTCTGGTGGCCCTAATTCTGTTTATGACGAGGAGACGCCACAAGCATCTGGCATTGTCTTTGATCTGGGTGTGCCGGTATTGGGCATCTGTTATGGTATGCAGACCATGGCGGCACAGCTGGGTGGTACGGTAGAAACAGGCCAGGCACGGGAATTTGGTTATGCCGAGATTTTAACCTCCGGCGATTCTGCTTTGCTGCGTGGTATAGAGGACAAGGAAAACGGCGTACTGGATGTCTGGATGAGTCACGGTGACAAAGTGACAGGTTTACCGGACGGATTCCATGTGATTTGCAGCAATGATTCGACGCCGATTGCCGGCATGGCCGATGAGTCGCGCCATTATTATGCTTTGCAGTTTCATCCCGA
>JAUZQI010000192.1 GCA_030951095.1 Mariprofundus sp.
ACAAACAGTGTAAACCAGCCGAAGCTGCCAAGCAGCAGCAGCTCAATGCCAGGCCACAGTGTGAAAGCCCACCAAACAGCCAAAGCAGCAATCATATACAACACAGGCTGTCGCAATTTTATCAGCAGCACGAGTTCGCAACTCGCCACGAAACCAATCGAAGCCAGGCCACGTTCAAACCACGGCGATGATAAATGGGCATACCAACCGTACACCGCCAGCAGCAGCACAACAGCAGTAACAATCCGCTTGTTTAATTCACTCATGCTTCGACCTGCTCGCTGGTCAAACCATAACGGCGCTCGCGGCGCGCATATTCATCCAGCGCCAGTTGCAAATCCTGCTGGCTGAAATCCGGCCAGAACACATCGGAAAAATAGAGTTCGGCATAGGCTGCATCCCATAAATGGAAATTGGAGATACGCATTTCACCGCCAGTGCGAATCAGCAAGTCGACCGGAGCCATGTCATGGCGCCACATCAACTTGCGAAACTGTTCAGGGTTTAAATCAGACAACGACTGCTGTTGATCGGGTTGAGACTGTAACCATTGCAATGTTTGCCTGACCGCTGCGACAATCTCCTGCTGGCCACCATAGTTCAGACATAGAATCAGATCGATACCTGTATTATTTTCAGTATTTTTGCAAGCCAGATCAACAGCCTTGCGAGCACTGTCGGGCAGTGGGGAAAGGTCGCCCAGAATACGAAAGCGAACTTCATTTTGCATCATTTCAGGCAAGGTTTTGGGTAACAGTATCGCCAACAAACTCATCAACCCGCGCACTTCCAGCTTCGGTCGTTCCCAGTTTTCTGTTGAAAATGCATACAGGGAGATTTGCCTGATACCGAGCTCTTTGGCCCAACGGACGACATTGCGTGCCACTTCTGCACCCTGTTTATGGCCGCCAAGTCGATTTTTTCCTCTGGCTCTGGCCCAACGGCCATTGCCATCCATGATTATACCCACATGTGCTGGCAGAGCGGAGTCAGCCCCCAATGCAGATGAAGACATCAAACCGTCAGGATATCTTTTTCTTTGTGCTCAATAATTTGATCAATTTCGGATACGAAACGATCGGTAACTTTCTGGATACCGTCTTGCAGGCGCTTGCTCTCATCTTCGGACATGCCATCATCCTTCACCTTCTTTTTGACAGCATCATTGGCATCGCGCCGGATATTGCGTATTGATACCTTGGCTTTCTCACCGACTGCTTTGATCTGTTTGACCAAATCCCTGCGACGATCCTCTGTCAGTTCAGGCAACATGATGCGAATCACTTCACCATCACTGGCAGGATTGAGGCCCAGGTCAGATTTAAGAATCGCCTTCTCGAGATCTCCCAGAATGGCCTTCTCCCACGGCGCAATCATCAGCATGCGCGGCTCCGGTACGGAGATGCTGCCCACCTGAGACACCGGTACTTCAGAGCCATAGTACGGGACAGTCACATGATCCAACAGGGCGGCATTGGCTCGTCCTGTACGAATAGTGGCCAATTCCGACTTCAGCGCTGCAATGGATTTCTGCATTCTGTTTTCCATGTCACTGCTCATGGTTTAGTCCTCCTGAACCAGTGTGCCGACAGCTTCACCGGATACCGCCCTGAGCATCTCACCCGGCGTAGTCACATCAAACACAACAATCGGCATATGATTATCCCGGCACAGCGACATCGCAGTCGCGTCCATCACACCGAGACGCTGAGTCAATGCTTCGGTAAATGTCAGGGTATCATATTTCGTTGCACTCGAATCTGTGGCCGGATCAGCCGTATAAACACCATCCACCTTGGTGCCTTTGAGTACCGCATCGGCCTGAATTTCCATGGCGCGCAAACTGGCTGCCGTATCGGTTGTAAAATAGGGATTGCCGGTACCGGCACCAAAAATAAGAATGCGCCCCTTTTCCAGGTGACGTACAGCTCTACGACGAATATAGGGCTCAGCCACTTCCTTGATATACAAGGCTGAAATCACTCGCACAGTTGCACCCTGGCGCTCAATGGCATCCTGCAAGGCGATCGCATTCATCACTGTCGCCAGCATACCCATATAATCGGCGCTGGCCCGATCCATGCCCGAAGCCATCCCGCTCATACCCCGGAAAATATTGCCGCCACCGATCACAACGGCCAGTTCAATACCGGACTGCTGGACTTCGATCAGTTCAGATGCCAAACGATTAATCGTTTCTGTATCAATACCGAATGCGGTATCACCCATCAACACTTCGCCGGAAAGCTTTAGCAGCACCCGTTTATACGGGCGCTGCTGCAAACTGTCTCCTGAAGCGCCAGCCATCAGATGTCAGCACCCTTAATCTGGGCCGCCACTTCGGCTGCGAAATCTTCCTCTTTCTTCTCAATACCCTCGCCTAGCTGGAAGCGAAACATGTTAACCAGTTTTGCATCGCCCAGTGCCTTGCCAACCTTCTGGTCGGTATCCATGACAAAATCCTGCTCCAGCAGACAGACTTCAGAATAAAACTTGTTCATCTGCCCTGTCACAATTTTATCAACAATCGCTTCAGGTTTACCGCTGGCAATCGCACGTTCAGAAAGAACAGCACGTTCACGGTCAGCTGATTCTGCGTCTACATCAGCGCGCGCAATGAAACGCGGACTAGCTGCCGCCACATGCATGGCAATACCACGCGCCAGGCCTGCATCCACATCACCTTCAATGCCAATCAACACACCGATCTTCCCGCCGCCATGCACATAGGATGCGACTACACCCGCATCCACTTCGATGCGACCAAACCGGCGAATACTCATATTTTCGCCAATGGTAGCAATCAACTGGGAAAGCGCCTGCTCAACATTCAGCTCAGCGTCAAAATCAAGGGACTTCAGTGCTTCCACATCAGCCGGGTTTTCTTTGATAATCAGCGCTGAAATATCATTCACAAAGCTTATAAACTGTTCATTCTTACTAACAAAATCAGTCTCGGCGTTGACTTCCAAAACCGCACCAGTATTGCCTTCCGACACAGCAACTACCACACCTTCAGCCGCTACACGCCCCGCTTTCTTGGAGGCTGCGGACAAACCTTTTTTACGCAGAAAATCGACTGCAGCATCAATATTACCATCGGTTTCACCCAATGCTTTTTTGCAGTCCATCATGCCCGCGCCACTTAATTCACGCAGTTTTTTTACATCTGCAGCAGTAATTGCCATTTCCATTGTTCTCCGTTGTCTTTTAAATAATCAGTAATCTATGCAGCTTCTGCTTCATCAACTTCGACAGCAATGGCTGCAACCAGGTCTGCCCCATCTTCAGCATTTTCCAACTGCCATGCTTCAGAGCCTTCAAGCAGTGCATCTGCGACCTTGCTGCAAAACAGTCGAACCGCACGGATGGCATCATCATTGCCCGGCACAATATAATCGATACCTGTCGGGTTACAGGTACTATCCACTACAGCCACAACCGGGATGCCCAGCTTCTGGGCCTCTTTCACAGCCAGCTCTTCCTTGCGCACATCCACCACAAACAGGCAGTCCGGCAAATCATTCATTTCCTTGATGCCACCCAGCGAGCGCTCGAGTTTATCCAGCTGACGCTGTAACCCAAGTGCCTCCTTTTTGGTTAGCAATTCAAATACGCCCTCTTCCTTCTGGCGCTGCAAATCCTTCATCTTGCGAACAGACTGCTGAACAGTTGCAAAGTTGGTCAGCGTACCACCCAGCCAACGGTGGTTGACATAGTAATGACCAGCACGGGAAGATTCTTCCTTCACTGCATCACGAGCCTGACGCTTGGTGCCAACATACAACACACGTCCGCCGGCAGCTGCCAGCGCCTGCATGAATGAATAGGCTTCATTGGCCATACGCAGTGTTTTCTGCAGATCGATAATATGGATACCGTTGCGCTTACCAAAAATATAAGGGGCCATTTTCGGATTCCAGCGGCGGGTCTGGTGGCCAAAATGCACACCGGCTTCAAGCAGTTGTTTCATAGTAAATTGAGACATTTAAGTCCTCCGATTGTTGATTTCCTCCACTGTCCGCACCCCGGCTTCATAGCTAGGACACAATGGATTGGACAGTGTGCGTATTCGCCCTTCCGAGCGGGCGCGCTTTCTAGCGAAATAAGTGCCGAATAGCAAGCTCTTCTGGCTGCACGTGTTAGCAATAAACAGACTGATCCGGTTTTAGAGCACAAGGGTTGTCCGGTTTGAATCAGTTTCATATTGCCATCTTTAACCCTGATAGGGGCATTTCGAATTTCTTATATTCGCCTCTTCAACAGGTAGAAATTCTGCGGTTTTTTTGGTTTATGGAAAATTACAATATTGCCATTGATGTAACGATGAACCCGGGTCGTTTTAACTCGCCCTGCAGAAGCCACCATTGGCAGCAAGCGAAAGCTGATTATACTTCGGCCATGCGACTGGTCATGCTGGATACTGAAACCACGGGACTTTCACCCATCCATGGAGATCGCATGGTGGAAATCGGCGCTATTGAAGTTTTTAATCGCAAAGTACTTTCCGGCCCTCAACATGTTTTTCACCATTACGTCAATCCGGAACGGGAGATCCCGGCCGAAGTTGTGCGCATTCACGGCATCAATAACGCCAAAGTAAAAGACAAACCGGCATTCAGAGAAATCGCACAGGATTTTCTCGATTTTATCGCCGGTTCCACGCTGGTCATTCACAATGCGTCGTTCGATCTGGGTTTTATTATGAACGAACTGCGGTTGAACGGTTTCCCAAACATTCAGGATATCCAGGTCATTGATACACTGGCTTTTGCCCGTAAAAAGCATCCACATCAAAAGAATAACCTCAATGCCTTGTGTGATCGTTATAATATCGATCGCGGCATGCGTGAACTGCACGGCGCACTGCTCGATTCAGAACTGCTGGCCGAGGTCTATCTGGGCATGACCGGCGGACGCCAGTTTTCTCTCGGCATGGATATCCCCAGCCAGCCGGCATCCAGCTTTGTGCAATTGCCTGAACGCTCCCGCGGACGTGACGAACAGACAGAGACCGCCGGCATTATGAAACGCAAAGCCCTGCCGATTGCCAATGATGAACATGAAGCGCATCTTTCCATGATGCAACGCATTCACAAGGAAAGTGACGGAAAAGCGATCTGGCATCGCCCGGAAACTGCCGAAGTTTCCTGAATACCTTTCGCGGGTGTAGTTCAATGGTAGAACGGCAGCTTCCCAAGCTGCATACGAGGGTTCGATTCCCTTCACCCGCTCCATATTTTATGCCAAACTGCAACATTCAATGAATCAACCCCGTAACCATTCCCTGCAACTGAGTGATGCCGAATCGTCGCTACATGCATCTGCCGGAGAAATCATTCTGCTGACCGGCCATGCCGGCAGTGGCAAAACCCTCTGGTTGAAACGCTTGGCCGGACTGATTGAACCACCAGCCGGCACAACTGTGACACTGAATGGGATCATCACAAAAAAAACGAAACAGCCGATTCGCATGCTGTTTGATCGCTGGCCACCCGTGTGGCTCGGACAAACAGTTGGCGAAGAACTGTTGTTTGGTCTCGGGATACAATCGGAACAACAAGACCTTGAACAGACATTGTCGGAATGGGGGCTTTCCGAACTGGCGCTGACTTCAGGGCTGGAGACATTAAATAGGGTTCAGTTGCTGCGCCTGTCACTTGCAGCCATCAGCTTGGCCAGACCCGCCATTGCACTATTTGATAACCCCACCTCTGCACTGGCACAAGAGGATGCCGTTACTCTGTCTGCAGAAATTGCCCGCCGTTCAAAACAATCCGACACAATTATAGTCGTCGCTTGCAATCGCTGGCATGATTGGCGTTCCTGTGCATCGCAGATCTGGCGCATAAGCAGCCCTGATGCGCTGCCACAGCCGAGGGGACAGGCATGACAGAGATGGTTCAGTTTTCATTTGCGTTGAGTCCGCGCATGCGTGCATTTATTGAGCTGCGTGATGCCCTGACCTGTCTGGAAACAGCCCGCAGCAACCGGCATGGTACCAGCTGGCTGCATGCCGCCTGTGATCTGCGCGCATCTCTGCTCGGGGATCAGGGTCGCAAAGGAGCCATTCCGGAAGTCATCGCGCTTCTTTCCGATGTGAAGCTATACCTGCATAATCTGAGTGCCGATGTGCCGCATTACAGCGAAAAGATTCAACAGGCCTGCAATAATATCGATCTGCATATCGGGCAACTGCAACCGGGCATAGCTGAAGCATGTGATTTTCTGGCTGACGACGCGATGGTCAATGCCTATCTGAATACCCAGAAAAAACATGACTGGCTCAGTCACAAGCTGTGCATGCAACAGAGCATTGAGATCGTCTGGAGCAAATCAGAGGCACGGACCCTGCCGCTTCATCAGGCACTTTTGCCACTGTGCAGTGCCATTAATACACTTGATAGTATGCTGAATGACTTTGTCGGCTGGAAGGAATGCATAGCCACCGGCGGCGTGGGTCAAATCACACCTGAACGGGGAAAATCTTTCGGGCTGCTGGTAATATGCCTGCCTGCCGAAATCGTGACTAAAGGCATCGTGCCTGATATTTCCGGCAACCGGCTTATCATTCGGCTGCGTTTTCAACAATGGCCTCCCGGCCATCCGCCCACCGATTATACCGAAGACATTCCCTATGCCATGATGCTTGTTCCGGTCGGTTGTTAATGGTTAATGCAACAGCATTTCGCTGCCCTGCCTGCAAAAAGCGGGTAGCCAGAAGCAGCGAAGACTTCCCCTTCTGCAGTGAGCGCTGCCGTACAACTGACCTGGGTCGCTGGGCAGCCGGTGATTATCGCATTGCCGGAGAACCGGCTCACATCGACAACGATACCGACAGCGAATATTAACTCGCCCCCCGCTGTTCCCTCACAATTATGCGTCTGATTCTTGCTTCCACATCCACATACCGAAGGAAGCTATTGAACAGACTGTGTTTGCCTTTCGAGCAGATCAGCCCTGATTTTGAGGAAAAGCAGCCCGGCAGCATGACCCCGGAAAAACTGGTCAGATTCAATACCCTTGGCAAAGCCCAAAGCGTCCTGTCTATATATCCGGATGCAACGGTAATCGCATCCGACCAGATTGCCGTATGTGACAAACTGGTGCTGGGAAAGCCGGGCAACATTGAAAAAGCCTGTAATCAGTTGCGCATGCTTTCAGGTCGCACGGTCACCTTTATGACCGGTCTGGCCGTGCTATCTGAACACGCCGTAAAGTACGAAACTATTCCGTTTCATGTCAGTTTCCGACAACTCGCTGACGATGACATCCGCACCTATGTTGGTATCGAACAACCGCTGGACTGCACCGGCAGTTTCAAATCCGAAGGTCTGGGTATCTGCCTGTTTGAACGCCTGCAAGGCGATGATCCAACCGCCCTGATCGGCCTGCCACTCATACGATTAAGCCAGTGGCTGGAACCCCTAAAACAGCTCTAGAGATTTAGCAAGATAGCTTTTGCCGAAGCATTGGCAGGCATAAACAAAAAGCCCCTTTGGAGCTTTCGCTCAACAAAGGGGCTTTGGGTAGTAAATTCCTGGCATCGACCTACTCTCCCGTAGCGAACGCTACAGTACCATCGGCGCAAAGGAGCTTAGCTTCTGAGTTCGGGATGGGATCAGGCGTTACCTCCTCGCTATAAACACCAGGAAACTGGTGGATTGAATCGATACTTATCAGATAAGTACTGATCCAATCATTAGCTCGTATTTTGTGATGTAATCAGGACATTCCAATGCCTTAACGTTGCATGGTTAAGCCGCACGGGCAATTAGTACTGGTCAGCTCCAAGTGTTGCCACTCTTCCACACCCAGCCTATCAACGTGGTAGTCTTCCACGGCCCTTTAGGGAGCTTAAAGCTCCGGGAGAATTAATCTCGAGGCTGGCTTCCCGCTTAGATGC
>JAUZQI010000193.1 GCA_030951095.1 Mariprofundus sp.
GCGATTGACTTTCCCCAGTTTTAAACCGAATGAGACCACAAACAGGGCAATGGTAAAACCCAGCATGATTGGAAAGTCACGCAATAATGCCGGCGAAGCAAATGTGCCGGGATAAAGCAGTGCTGGCATAGCCAGTACGGCTAGCAGATTGAACATATTCGAACCGATGATATTGCCGATCGCCATATCCGATTCGCCTTTCAGTGCGCTGGTGATTGATGCTACCAGTTCCGGCAGACTGGTGCCAATCGCCACAATGGTTAAACCGATTACCAGATCACTGACGCCGAGAGCTTGGGCAACTCCCACTGCACCCCATACGACCATGCGGGAGCTGACCATGAGCACCAACAGACCAGCCATGAACCAGAAAACAGATTGTCGCATACTCATTTGATCCGGGATGGATTCCGTGAATTCCTGTACCAGAGGGTCATGCCTGTCTTTCAAGCCGATATGGGCAATCCATATCAGCATGAGCACAAGCACAGCAAGCAGCATCACCCCGTCGATAAAATCCAGTTTGCCGTCAGACATCAGTGCAAATGCAAACGCAGTGACCAGAAACAGTACCGGCATTTCCCTGCGCAATGTCATAGACTTAACGGCCAGCGGCATGATTAACGCCGTAACCCCCAGCACCAGCCCGATATTGGCAATATTGGAACCCAGTGCATTGCCGATACCAAGATCACGATTTCCATCCAGAGCCGCCATCGAAGCAACAATCATTTCAGGTAGTGAGGTGCCGATACTGACGATCGTCAATCCGATCACCATCGGCGGCACACGCAGATTTCTGGCCACAGAAGATGCCCCATCCACAAAACGGTCAGCACTCCAGACCAGCAATAGAATACCGGTCAGAATCGCTGCAACAGGCCATAACATGTCAGGAGCCGGCATGAATGTGAACAAGCCCGGACTAGGCTGGGCCGGTCAGGCGTTCCAGCGCTTCGCGGTATTTTTCCGCAGTTCTGTCTTTAATATGGTTCGGCAGTTCGGGCGCGGGTGCTTTTTTATCCCAGTCCTGCGCTTCCAGCCAGTCGCGAACAATTTGTTTATCAAAACTGGGCGGGCTGATGCCGGGCTGATATTCCGACACTGGCCAGAAACGTGAGGAGTCCGGTGTTAGCACTTCATCAATTAAATAGAGCGTGTTATCTGTATCAAGCCCAAATTCAAACTTGGTGTCGGCAATAATGATACCTTTATTCAGGGCGAAAGCTGCAGCTTCCTGATACAGCGACAGGCTGATATGTCGCACCTGTTCGGCCAATGCTGCGCCGACAAGGTCACACATCTGTTCAAAATCAATATTCTCATCATGTTCGCCGGCATCGGCTTTGGTCGAGGGTGTGAAAATCGGTTGCGGTAACCGGTCGGCTAAATCCAGTCCTGTGGGCAGTTTGATACCACAGACGGAGCCTTGTTGCTGATATTCTTTCCAGCCGGAGCCAATCAGGTAACCACGCACGATTGCTTCAATCGGTAGCGGTTTGAGACGTTTTACTACCATGGCATGTGATGCCACGCGCTGGCGTTCAATTGGGTCGGGGATGGCATCTGCGATCGTCATATCAGAAATCTGATTAGGTACGATATGGGATAGCTTGTTAAACCAGAAGCTGGATACGGCGTTTAACACCTCACCCTTGCCTGGAACAGGTGTTGGCAGGATCACATCAAAAGCCGACAGACGATCCGTGGTTACAATCAGAATGTGGTTGTCATCAATTTCATACATATCACGTACTTTGCCGTTATGCAGCAGCTTCAGGCAGGTAATCTCGGCATGCATCATGGGGGAAGGCATAGGGGCTCCTTGAATAACGTAGACGGCGAAAAATGCCCGAAGTGAATTCATGATACAAGGTACAAGCCTTATCGAACCAATTGAATGGCGCGGTTGTATGCAGACTGAAGTATGGATATGCGATAGATTCTGCATCCAACTTGCTGTGCCGCAAAAAAGCTGATGCTGTTGCCCGGCAATGAAGAAAAAAGGAATAACAATGCATTTGGACCCCATGATGATGAATATCACGATTGTATTGTCGGTAGCGTTGGCTATCGGTTATCTGGCCGTACGTGTCGGTCTGCCGATTGTCGTTGCCTATATTATTTCTGGCATCATGCTCGGCCCGTCGGTTATGGGTGTTATCAATGATCAGGAAACTGTCACTCGCGTTGGTGAAATCGGCGTGGTGATGTTGCTTTTTTTCGTTGGTATGGAAGTCTCTATTCCCAACTTGATGAAACGCTGGCGTATCGCCGTGATTGGTACGGCAATCCAGATTACAATCAGTGTCGTCGTGTGTCTGGGTCTGGTGTGGGCATTCCATCTGCCTGCCAATCTCGGCATTCTTTTCGGTTTCATGGTTTCACTTTCCAGTACGGCGGTCGTGCTCAAAGAGTTACAGGATGCAGGCGAAATGGATGCGCCGTTCGGCCAGAATGCTGTCGGCGTGCTGTTGGTTCAGGATATGGCAATCGTACCAATGATGATTGTTCTGAGCCTGATCGGAGATAACGAAATCCATGCATCCGAGTTGTTCAAACAGGTTATTGGCGGCGTGGTACTGTTGTCCGTTGCTATTTATTTGATCAAAACGGGCATGCTACATATCCCTGCGTTCCTCAAGGGAAGTATCGAAAAGCGGGTGTTGCTGGGGCTATTCCTTTGTCTGTCTGCAGCTACACTGACATCATGGCTGGGGTTGTCTCCCGGCTTGGGGGCATTTCTCGCCGGCATGGTTCTGGCGTCGAGTGATCAGTCAGACTGGGTACATGAACACCTGGAGTCAGTTTATGTGATCTTCGTGATGATTTTTTTCCTCTCTGTCGGCATGATGGTGGATACAAATTATTTGATGGCTCATCTGCCGTTGGTGGTCGGCGCAACCGCTGTGGTGTTCCTGTTTAACTCGGGTGTGAATGTGTTCGTGATGCGTGCGCTCGGAGAGAGTTGGGGCATGGCCCTGATTACCGGCGGGTTGCTTAGTCAAATCGGAGAGTTCTCATTCCTGCTGGCTTCGGTTGGCGTATTTGCAGGTATCCTCAGTCAGGCGTTGCACGAGTTGTCAGTCATCGTGATCGCCATGACCCTTCTGTTCAGTCCTGTCTGGATGATGATGACCAAATGGCTGGCGCGACAACAGGGACTGCTGCCCCGATAACCCGGGGGCCATTGAAAGCGGGGCAAGTTACAATGCGTTTATTACATACCATGATTCGAGTCAGTGATTTGGAAAAATCGATTGATTTTTATACCCGCATAATGGGCATGCGCCTTTTGCGGCGTAAGGATTATCCCGGAGGCAGGTTTACACTTGCTTTTGTCGGTTATGGTGACGAAGCGGATACTGCAGTCATTGAATTAACCTGGAACTGGGATACCGCTTCCTATGATCTCGGCAATGCTTTTGGCCATATCGCCATTGCTGTTGACGATATCTATATGGTATGTGATCGGATTCGGGCCGATGGCGGTGTTATCAGTCGGGAGCCCGGCCCGATGAAACACGGGGATACGGTCATTGGGTTTGTTCGCGATCCCGATGGCTATGCAATTGAATTGATCGAAAAACAGGAATGAATAAACAGGTGAATTCACCACAAACGGCTCTTCAGTTCACTGTTCTTTCAACGATGTGGTGATATGCACCGGCTGATGCAGGGACCGGTGCACCGGACAGCGTTCGGCAATTTCCAGCAGGCGCTGGCGCTGGGTTTGATTCAGGGCACCGGATAACTCGATGATGCGTTCGATATGATCAATGCTTCCCGAAGTTTCCAGACAATGCTCGCAATCTACGGCGTGTACCTTTTTGTGATTCAGATAGATATTTACATCGCGTAAAGCCCACTGCTTGCGATCTGCATACATGCGCAGCGTTATGGCGGTGCATGAGCCCAGAGAGGCCATCAACAAATCATAGGGCGAGGGGCCGAGATCGGATCCTCCGAGCTTGTTGGGTTCGTCGGCAATCAGGCTATGACCAGCGGCATTGATTTCGGTATAAAAACTACCAGAGCTATTCCGCACGCGCACTTGCTGAGAACCTGTATCGATGCTCTGCTGTCGCACCGGCATATATTTTTCCGCCCAGCTGGCGATAACGGAACCGACATAGCAGGCATCGGCAGGGTCGCTGAGCAGATGATCGGCGTTATCCAGCGAGATAAAACTTTTCGGATGGCGGGCGGATTCATAAATGTGTTGGGCATGCTTGATGTCGACAATCGTATCGTGCGGCGAATGGAAGATGAGCAGCGCTTTGTTGAGGCCAGCTGTCGCGGCGCAGGTGCTGGCCTGATTCACATCGTCGAGAAACTGTTTTTTGATCAGAAAGCGTCTACCACCGAGTTTGATCTTCAGTGCGCCACGCTGCGCCAGTTCCGCTTCGCGGCCTGCGAACAAGTGGGTGATGTGGGAGGGGTCGCAAGGCGCTGCAATCACTGCTACGGCGTTGGCCGAGGTAATCTCGTGGGCGGCGACCAGCGTGGCCGCGCCACCAAGCGAATGCCCGATGAGAATGCGCGGAGATTCAAATTCTTTTTCCAGAAATGCGGCAGCGGCCATGATATCGCTGACATTGGAGGAAAAGCCGGTATCGGAAAAATCACCTTCACTGTCCGCCAGTCCGGTGAAATCAAATCGGAGCAGGGCGATGCCCTGCCGGGTCAGCGCCCGACTGATATGATTATAGGCTTTCAGTCCCTTGGTCAGCGTAAAACCATGTGCCAGCAGGGCATAGGCGCGGGGCTTGCCATCCAGCGGCATATCCAGCCAGGCGGCCAGTTTTAAGCCTTCGATATTGCGAAAGAATATCTTTTTTGAGTGCATATCAGGCGGCCTTCAATGGCTTATTTCCCCAATACGCTGAGCGACTCTGTCCGCCGTGGTTTCCTGCAATAGCAGGATGTTCAGCAAATTATCCTGAAAACTGATGTTGCCGGTCAGTTCGGCATGCGTCTCACAAAGGAACAGAGAGTAGGCCAGCGGGAACGCATCCTGACTACTGCCCGGCGCGGAGGGGTCGAGAGAATTGCGCGCCAGCAGCGACGGTTTTGTCACCCGCCCATCGCCCGGTTCCAGCATTAGTTTACGGTAATTCACGCCGCGAATGTGGTGGGTGATATTTTCCGGATGCAGGCGAATTATCGTTTTGCCACGCACTTTTTCAATCAGACAGCGCGCCGGCGTCAGTTCGCAATCGCCTCCGAAGACAATATAACGCACCGGCGAATGCTGCAGCGGTACGGACATGGCCATATGAAAGCGGTGTGCCTGTTCCAATTGCCTGGTGAAGAAGCGTTCCAGCAGACGCTGGTAGTTTTCAGCATCCTGGTTGTTATCAAAGCGGTTTCGGATTCTGGCACGGGCAGCTGGGTCAAACACCGCCCATTTGAACCGTTTCCATGTCCGCACATCGTATAATTTGATATCCGCCTTGACGCCCTGCGGCGTAATCATCCAGTTGCGCGAGGGATGCGGTAGCAGGTTATAGCTGCCCGGCATAGTCGCCATCACCTCGGTGGAGATTGCGCCAAAGCCGAGCCGGTAACCGCTCAGAAAATATTGTAGGCCGCTGACAGAGCCCATATTGGGCGCTCCAATTAATACCACCTTGCGAACTTTTGCGGCACCGGCATTGTCGGGCAGAAAGGTTTCGCTATTTAATACATTCCGCTTGCCATAACGGATAAAATAACGGGTCAGCAGCGCGCCCATGCTATGCGCGACAATATCCACCTTTAGCTTCGGCATGCTGTAATCGCGACGTATTTGATCAATGAAAGCATTGAGTTTGGCGGCATTGCTCGGGATATCCATGCGCCAGTCATAAAAAAACACATAATAACTGTGTTTCGTAGCCGCTTGCGGCGTGCCGGGAACGCCGGGTTGATAGCGGCCCGCCTTATGCAACACGTTTAGGATTTTGCCGTAGTAATCGTGTCCGCCCACCTGATCGAACAGGGCATAGGCCTCGGTGTTTTTTGAATGCGCCTGCAAACTGGATGGGTCAATATCCAGCGCCAGTTGTTCATAGCTGCTGAACAATAGCTTTGAAGTACTGCCCGGCCAGATTTCTTCTTTGCTTTTAATGTTGCGTATTTTTGCGCCGAACACACCGTGAATGATTATCACTGGATTTTGGAATCGATCAGAGGAACTGACTTCGTACAACCGTTTCAAATCGGGCTGGGTACCTGCGCTATAGGCCGATTGAATCGGCATTGTTAGCAGAAAAGTCAATCCCAGTAATAAACCAGGCAAGAAATATCGATTATTCACAGGGTAATTCCTCTCGGCTTGTAAGTCATATTCCCGGGATAAAACATTACACCTATGGTGGCGCGTATATTAGGCCTGATTATCCGCATGGAAGAGCAACGATACTTCAATTTACACTTCCCTGGCGACCAACATGTACAAGGTAAAGAACAGTTCTTCACCCAAGAGTCCGAGGATTACATCTATTTTTCCTGAATGGGATAAAGAAACTATAGCGCTTCCTTAACTGAATTATGCTCCGGGCACCTTCATGCCGGGTATATGTAGGACAAGTGTTATAAATTATCCGTGCGGGTGGGATTGGATGCCTGTGTTTTCAACGTGCTTAAATAAGCAACGATATCCCGCGCATTTTGTCCGCAGGTATTTTGGTTGGGCATTTTTGTACGGGCACTCTTATCGCCTGTCAGTTTTTTGATGGTTTTGCCTGAGTTGCAAACCCATTCGGTAAGTGTCGCTTCATTCCATGTAAAACGGGCCTGGCTCAGCGCACTTCCATATTTATAATTTTGGGATTTTCCGGCTTGTTGGCCGACGATGCCGAATAGCTCCGGACCGAACTTTGCCTTTTGGTTTGGTTCAAAGCTGTGACACAACTGGCATTTTTGTGCCAAACTATGCCCCCGAACGGCATCTGCTGCTGGTGCGGCAGATATACTTGCCATCTGTATTTCAGTCGTAAGTTTGCTTGTGGCGACTACGTGAGCGTTTACTTTGATGTGATTTTTATGGGCTCGGGTTGCCATAGCTGCGGAAGATGGCTTCTTTGTGATGGAGGCCTTTTTCTGCTCCGGGCTGGCCTGCGGTATAATGGTTTGCGCACTGTCCGAAACTGCTAAAGAAGCTGTATCTATCGCCGTTGTGTTGCCCGTGGTAACTGACGATTCATGTTGGGAAAGCGATAGTGAAGCCAGTTTTTCTGCCGCAACTACATTCGCAGCCAGTCGTTCTGCCGCCACTTTTTCCTGCATGGCTTTTCTTGCTATATCCTGATGAATTTCGGCCTGAATGCGTGCTTTCTGCACTACCTGTTTTTTTTCTGCGACCAGTTTTTCTGCTCTGGATTGTTCCAGCGCAGCTTGTAAAAGTGCATTT
Source organism: Mariprofundus sp. (assembly GCA_030951095.1). Taxonomy (GTDB): domain Bacteria; phylum Pseudomonadota; class Zetaproteobacteria; order Mariprofundales; family Mariprofundaceae; genus Mariprofundus. Next base: position 7,397 of record JAUZQI010000193.1, read on the forward strand.
CTGGCTGCAATTGCCCTTTCATGCATCCGGGTTGCCCAGCGGGCTTTATTTTCGGCCCCCTTTTTAAGCATTTCGGACTCTTTAGCCAATCTGACCATCGATACTACTACAGCATTACGCTTGGCTTCAGCACGCTGTAATGCCAGTTGTTTGTCGGTATCGGCGGCTTCAACGGCCTTTCTGGCCATATCCGCCTGATTCATCGCAACCTGTATTGCGGCAACATTTTTCGCTGCAATCGCTTCGGGTGAAAGTGTGCGTCGATCATCCGCATTTCCGCACGCGCTTAACAGCGCGGTCGCGACACAAATAAATATCCATGGTGAAATTTTCATAAACAAGCAACTCCTGTAAATTTGACCCGTATCATTCATAAATCGTCGTGATGAAAGAACCGGGTAACAACAGGGCGCACGATAAGCGACAGCTCAGGCTTGCCTGTGACAGAGAGTACCAAATGGACAAGACAGAAACGGTCAGGATGTTTGGCGCAACCGGTTCAGGCAGTCCTGTGCGGCCAGCTTGTAACATTCGGCCAGAGTGGGATAATTAAATACATTGCAGGCCAGATCGTGCACTGTACCATTGAAATTCATCAGCAACTGGCCAGTGTGAATCAGTTCACTGGCGTGTTCACCGACGATATGTGCGCCGATCAACTGGTGGGTTTCAACATCGACGATCAGTTTTACCAAACCATTGCAATCACCGATAATCTGGCCACGGGCGCTTTCCTTGTAGTAACCGCGCCCGACCACGTAATTGAGTTTTTCGTTCTGGGCCTCTTTCTCTGTTTTGCCGACCCATGAAATCTCCGGAATGGCATAAATCGCCATCGGCAGATGTTTTGCCATGGCCTGTGTTTCTCCGGAAAACGCGTGGATGACGGCAGTGCGCCCCTGCTCCATGCCGGTGGAGGCCAGTGCCGGGCGCCCAACCAAATCACCTACGGCATAGATATGTGGCACGCTGGATTGGAAATGCCTGTTGACGGCGATCCAGCCTTGATCGAGTTCGATGCCGGCATTGGCGGTATGAAGGCTCTGTGAATTGGGCTTGCGGCCCAGTGCATACAGCACCGCATCGGCATATAGTTTTTTACCTGATTCCAGCAAGGTCAACACGGCATCGTTTTCCTTGCGAATGGCTACCACGCACGCATTCATATGCAGTTGCACACCCATATTTTCAAATGACTCGGCCAGCACCTCAACCACATCCTCGCTGAGGTAGGACAACAGTTGTTTATGCGAATTCACAACACTGACCTCCACTCCAAGGGCTGCAAAAATCGACACGAATTCACATCCGATTACACCACCACCGATCACCACCAGGCTTTTCGGCAAACGTTTCAGTTTCAGAATAGACGTAGAATCAAGCACGGTCTGTTTATCGAATGGAATATCGGATGGGCGACGCGGCCTTGAGCCTGTGGCCAGCACAATCACATCTGCCGACAGATATCGGCAGGTGCCGTTGGGATCCATGATTTCCAGCGTATGTGTATCGACAAAAGAAGCTTCGCCCGGAATCAGAACCACACCCGATTTCAGCAGACGTTTGAGAATCACCGATTCCTGTTGAGCGATGACGTTATCCTTGCGACGTACTGCCTCGGCCATGACACCATAACGTGCTCTGGGGCTGGCCTCCCGCATGCCGTGATCACTGCTGCGGGAAGCCAGAAATGCAACTTCGCGCAATGCCTTGCTGGGTATCGTGCCGGTTTGCAGCCCCGCACCACCAATATTCGGCTTGCGTTCAATAATCGCGGCTTTCTTGCCCATGCTGGATGCCTGCCAGGCAGCATGTTGCCCGGCAGGCCCGGAGCCCACGATCAGAATATCATAATCCATTATGGTTGGTTTACTCTAGAGCCTGTTCACACTAATTCATCGGCTGGAATTCGGATGGATCCTGCTCCGCCATGTGTTCGTAGGTCGACCAGCGCAAATCAACGGACTCCTGCGCCAGTTTCATCAGTCGTTCCGCTTCTACCGGATGGCTGCGCTGTAGCAGTTTGTAGCGCATTTCGGTGTAGGCGTAATCCTTCACCTTCATGGTCGGCGTCGGTGAATCGAGCACGAACGGTTTTTTGCCAGCGCGGCGCAGTTCCGGATTGTACCGAATCAAGGGCCAGTAGCCGGAAGCCACGGCCATGTCCTGATGCTTTAAGCCCTGAGTCATATCAATACCGTGCGCGATGCAATGACTGTAGGCCAGAATAATCGATGGGCCAAGATAATCCTCGGCTTCGCGCATGGCCAGCAATGTCTGTTGCGGATTGGCCCCCATGGCCACGCGGGCGACATAAACATTCCCGTAGGAGATTGCTTGAAGGGCCAGATCCTTCTTGCCAACAGCTTTGCCTGCCGAGGCGAATTTCGCAGTGGCACCAATCGGTGTGGATTTCGAGGCCTGACCACCGGTATTGGAATATACCTCGGTATCCAGCACCAGCACATTGATATTCCGTCCGGATGCCAGCGCATGATCAAGTCCGGCAGAGCCGATATCATAAGCCCAGCCATCACCACCAATAAGCCAGACGCTGCGGCGCACCAGATGATCAACGACGGTGAGCAGGTTTTTGGCGCGTGGATCATCCATGCCTTCGAGGACCAGCTTCAGTTTTTCCACGCGCAGACGTTGTTGGGTCACTTCATAACCGATCCTTTGATCGGCGTGAATCAATTCATCGGCAAAGTATGAATCAAGCTTATCGCGCAGGCCTTCCACAGACTGGGTGGCCATTTTCATGTGGTGATCGGCCGCGATACGCATACCCAGGCCAAATTCAGCATTATCTTCAAACAGGGAGTTTGACCAGGCCGGGCCTCGACCATCCTTGTTTACGGTCCACGGTGTGGCGGGCAGATTGCCGCCATAAATGGATGAGCAACCGGTTGCGTTGGCTACCAGCAGGCGCGGGCCGAATAACTGGGTCAGCAAACGGACATAGGGTGTTTCTCCACAGCCGGCACAGGCACCGGAGAACTCGAACAACGGTTCGAGGAACTGGGTGCCGCGTACCGATGAATAATCAATTGTGGCGCGATCATTGACAGGGATGGTTTCAAAGAAGTCGATATCCTTACAGCCTTGTTCCATCAGTGGCGCTTTCGATGTCATATTGATCGCTTTTTTCGTTTTGGTCGTATCGTTCAAATCATAAGCCGGACATGCATTCACGCACATTTCACAACCGGTGCAGTCCTCCAGGTAAATCTCCAGCGTATATCGTGTTTCGGGAAATCCGCGTGCTGAAACAGGGGCAGACGGGAATCCATCCGGCGCATTTTCCAGATGATCCTCATGATAGAACTTGGCGCGAATCACGCTATGCGGGCAGACAAACGAGCAGTTACCACACTGGATACAGACATCCGGCTCCCATTTTGGCACGAAATCAGCGATGTTGCGCTTCTCCCACTGCGCAGTACCGGACGGGTAGGTTCCATCCACCGGGATTTTCGATACGGGTAAATCATCCCCCCTGCCGGCCAGCATGGGCGCAGTGACCTCCTGCACGAATGCAGGCGCGCGTACCGGTACCATCAGATCCATCTCACGGTGGCTGGTAATGGCAGCCGGGATATCCACTTTATGCAGATGATCAAGGGCGGCATCCACTGCCTTGAAATTCTTCTCAACCACATCCATTCCCTTGCGGGCAGAGGTGTTCTCAATCGCTTTTTTAATCTGGGCAATGGCTTCGTCCCTTGGAAGAACACCGGACAGGGCAAAGAAGCAGGTCTGCATGATGGTGTTGATGCGGCGTCCCATTCCGGAATTGCGTGCGACAGTGGAGGCATCAATAACATAGAAATCGATATCTTTGTCTATGATGGTTTGCTGTTCAGATTTTGGTAAATCATCCCAAACCTGCTTAGCCGATGTCGGACTATTGAGCAGAAATACGGCATGTTGTGCGGCCTTGTTGAGCATTGCGACCTGAGTAATGAAGGTAGCTTTGTGGCAGGCAATAAAATTGGCAGAATCGACCAGATAAGGGGCACGAATCGGGTCAGGGCCGAAGCGCAGATGTGATACGGTTTGTGAACCGGCTTTCTTGGAGTCGTAAACAAAATAACCCTGACAGTGCAGCGGTGTATTTTCACCGATAATTTTAATGCTGTTTTTGTTGGCAGATACGGTACCATCGGAACCGAGGCCGAAGAACAGCGCCCGGGTCACATTGTCCGGTTCGATATTGAAGCTGTGATCCACCTCAAGACTGGTGAAGGTGACATCATCATTGATGCCGACTGTGAAATTATTTTTCGGATTATCTTTAGCCAGTTCATCGAATACAGCCTTGACCATGGCAGGGGTAAACTCTTTGGATGAGAGGCCATAGCGACCGCCAACCACACGCGGCAGTGCAGCCAGTTCATCCAGCATCACTGATTCGGATAATGATGCCATGACATCCTGATATAGCGGCTCGCCACGCGCACCCAGTTCTTTGGTACGATCCAGTACAGCGATCTTTTTCACTGTGGCGGGCAGCGCAGCCATCAGATGATCACGTGAAAAAGGGCGGAACAGACGTACGGTGATGACACCCAGTTTCGCCCCCCCCCATTGATTCGAACTATTGAGTACCTTGATCGTCTCTTCAATGGTTTGCGCGCCGGAGCCCATAACAACAATGATATGCTCGGCGTCGTCAGCACCAAAATAATCAAACAGGTGATAATGACGGTCGGTCATATCAGCAAGTTGATCCATGGTATCCTGTACAATGCCCGGCAAAGCATCGTAAAACTGATTCGCACTCTCGCGGCCCTGGAAATAGACATCGGGATTCTGGGCTGTACCGCGAATAAACGGATTATCCGGATTCAGGGCACGATTGCGATGCGCATAAACCAGATCGACATCAACCATGGCCCGAATCTGATCATCGGAAATCAGCTCGATCTTGTTGATTTCATGCGAGGTGCGAAAGCCGTCGAAGAAGTTCATAAACGGAATACGGGCCTTGAGCGTGGCGGCATGGGCAATCAGCGCAGAGTCGTGCGCTTCCTGCACCGAAGCCGAGGAGAGCATGGCAAAACCGGTGGATCGTGCCGCCATCACATCCTGATGGTCGCCGAAAATAGAGAGTGCCTGTGTGGCCAGTGAGCGGGCGGCCACATGAAAGACGGTTGACGTTAATTCCCCTGCAATTTTGTACATATTCGGAATCATCAACAGCAGACCTTGTGATGAGGTGAATGTCGTGGTCAGCGCACCAGTCTGTAGCGCCCCGTGTGCCGTACCGGCCGCGCCGCCTTCCGATTGCATTTCGAACACGTCGGGGATCTGCCCCCATACATTTTCCTGCCCCTCGGCCGACCATTCATCACACAACTCAGCCATCGATGAAGAAGGCGTAATCGGATAAATCGAGCAGATTTCACTGACCCGATAAGCGATATGGGCGACACCGGTGCCACCGTCAAAGGTAATCTGCTTGGTTTTTTTCTTATTCGTCATCGTCTATTCCTTGACCATTTCAATAGCGTGGCAGGGGCACTGCTCAAAACAGGCGGCGCAGCCGGTGCATTTGTCGTAGTCATATAAATAACGTTTCCCCTTGCCGAGTTTGATAATGGCATCTTCAGGGCATGAGCCGTAGCAACCGTCGCATTCGAAACAGTTGCCACAGGAAAGGCACCGTCTGGCTTCAAACAATGCTTCTTTTTCACTATAGCCCTGCAGGATTTCTTCAAAACCGCCGAGCCGTTCCTCGGGCGCAATCTCACCCTGTTTGCGTTTGGGTGCATCGGTACTGTACCACAGTTGCAGTTTGTCGTGTTCCACGATGGGATGTTTGGCAGGTGGCTGATAGGTATCGCCTCTCAGCCATGCATCAATATAACGCGCTGCTTTTTTGCCGTGGCCCGTTGCAATGGTCACCGAACGTTCGCTGGGCACCATATCGCCACCGGCGAAGATACCATCGGCACCTGTCATCATGTTGGGGCCGACAATGACCGTACCATCGCGGTTAAATTCAATTCCTTCTACATTTTTCAGGAAGCCGGTATCGGTATCCTGGCCAACCGCCATAATTAGCGCATCGGTTTCCAGCGTTTCGGTCACACCGGTCGGCTGTGGGCGGCCGTTTTCATCGAGTTCCATCACCTCGACTGTCATGGTGGTGCAATCAATCTCTTTGATGGTGCGCAGCCAGTTGATCTTGACACCTTCTTCAATCGCCTCATCGGCCTCAAAATCGTGCGCAGGCATACTCTTGCGGTCGCGACGATAGATGATGACCGCCTCTTCCGCACCGAGTCGCTTGGCTGTGCGTGCCGCATCCATGGCTGTATTACCGCCACCATAAATGGCCACACGACGACCCAGTTGTAAATCTTCGCCATTTTCCACGCTTTTCAGGAAGCTGACTGCATCCATCATTTTACGCGCATCGCGGCTGGGAATTTCGATATTTTTGCTCAGGTGCGCGCCAACCGCAATAAATACTGCATCGAAATTGCCGGCGCGCTTCTCTTTTTCCACATCATCTACGCGATAATCCAGAGTGATTTTAGCGCCCATATCAATCACCCGCTGAATTTCATCACCCAGTTCCTTGCGTGGCATACGATAGGCCGGAATGCCGAAATGAATCATGCCTCCAGCGACAGGCCCGGCTTCGCGAATTTCCACGTTGTGACCGAAACGAATCAAATGGTAAGCCGCCGACAGACCACTGGGCCCGGCACCGACAATCAGGACGCGCTTGCCGCCCGGTTTTGGCGTGAATTCAGGCTTCCAGCCTTTTTCCATGGCCAGATCACCCAGAAACCGCTCAACGGCATGAATGCTGACTTCCTGATCGGTATAGGCGCGATTACAGGCTGTTTCGCAAGGGTGGTAACAGACACGCCCGTGGATGGCCGGAAACGGATTGTTCTCCAGCAGCTTTTGCCATGCGGCCTCATATTCACCATTCTGGGCCAGATCCAGCCAGGCCTGAATATCTTCACCGGCAGGGCAGGCATGATTGCAAGGCGGCAGAAAATCCATATACACCGGTTTCTGCATACGGTGTGCTCCGGTGCCGATGTCATGCTGGGTCAGATCCAGATTGCCTGTCATGTACTTTTTTGAAGTAGAAGTCTTTGCTGTCATTGGCTCACGCTCACAGTATAAAAAGTTCGTGCGGAAGACGCACTATAATCCAAACAGTCGCGAATGAGTATAAAGTTATCAGGGCTACTGCACTACGTGCATTAGCGCAGCCTGGGAACCATTAGCCATATTTTGCTAGCTTCGGCATGTGATCCGGCAATGGCAACGCATGCCCCTGTTTGATATTCGGGGAACACCTGAATTCACCACAGATTAGAGCTACTTGCAAAAGTCTGGGTGGATAAAATGCAATCCCACTTTGAGTGGATTTTCAGGCTGGATTGAGGGGCATGGTGGTTCCATGCCTCGAAGATTCAGCCTGAAAATACGCCGAAGTGGGGAGGCAGATTGCCGCTCACGACTTTTGCAAGTGGCTCATTAATGATATTTTTTGCGATGGATGCGGCATCCGCGCAGTATCAAAAAAAGGGGAGCGCCGAAGACACGTCCCCTTAAGGCTGATAGATAAAAGCGGCTATTTGCTTATTCTGGTAATTTTTGAACCTTCAAACGTGAGATTATACATCAAGCCCTTGTTGGAGAAGATGAATCCGATGATCGGGTCTTTAAGTGTATTGGTATCAATGTCACCGCCGACACCGACTGTGATCAGTGCCACGCTGCCATCCACGCCAGCTTTCCAGCCATCACTGGATTTAAAGCCTCTGCGTGCATCACGGGTCATAAACATGATAATCTGAGACTTCATCTGAGCGCCTATCTGAAAACCGATCGAGGCTGCAGCCGTATTATAGTACCCGGTGGTTTTACCATGCTCTAACATGGCACCTTCACCATATTCGCCGCCGATACCAAAGCCGGCTTTAAATACTTCCGGGAACACCAGAATGGCAGATGCCTTATTGGCCAGTTCCCGACCCGATTTCACCTGAGAATAAAATGTAGTCAATGTCGCCTTCACCTTGGCATTGATTTCGGCCTTGCTGGCTGCCTCGGCAGCCGGGATGGTCAGCAGGCCGATAACTAAAGATAACATAAACAGCTTGGCTCGCATTGATATTGATAACATTGGAGGCTCCTTCTATTTCGCACTGGAAATAGCTCAGCAATGCTGCGTTATGTTGTCATGGCTGGTATGATGTGAATCACATTTCTTTTGCACTGGCGGGCTGGCAGGCTAGTTTGGGCGCGAAACTGGTGGAGATGCGGTGAGAAAACCTGGGCATGTTAACACTGATTTTGATTGAAGCGCTGCTGCCCCAAATAAGGCCAGTCAAGGCGCATGGAGTGAGATTTGGTTGTTCCAAATAAACGACGAACAACGCAGGATGGCCTTATTTGGGGCGCAGCCCTGCGGGATATGCCATTTTTACACGCTGCGGCGTTATTTCTCGCTTATGTGCATTCAGCACACTTCGCTCAAAATGCCTTGAAGCGCAACAAAAAATGGCTATATCGCTACAGTCAGAACCAGTGTTAACAGGCCCCATGGCAACCTTGTTAATTTTGTTTGTTCTGATTGTGATAGGGACATTTTCTGCGGGCATTTATTCGCATAAAGCGCCGGCGTCCGGACTGATTGATGGCAAGCTCACCCCCTGCCCGGACAAACCCAACTGTGTGTGCAGCGAGTATGAAACGGCTAATGCCCAAAACAAAATTCTGCCGCTATCCACCGCAGGAATGGATGATTCCACGGCCTGGGCTAACCTGATTGCCGCGGTGAAGGTCAGTGGCGGATCAATTCAACAGCACAGTGACATCTATCTGCATGCAATATTCACGTCTTCCCTGTTTCGGTTTGTGGATGATTTTGAAGCACGGCTGGATACTGAAAACAGGAAAATACATATCCGTTCGGCATCACGTGTAGGTCACTCTGATCTTGAGGTGAATCGCAAAAGGGTCGAGAAAATTCGGCGCGAATACGATAATCATTCACCACGAAGAAAAGTCCAGGTTATCCAGTAGCACAAACAGCGGCTAGTTTAAATTGTCTCAGATTTTCAGAAAACCCCTATGCGCCTTGATGGTTGATTAACGTTGTTCGCCAAGGGCAATTAACGGCCTTCGATTCAAGCGGTCATTCAGCGATAGGTGCAGATTTGTGTCTCCGTTATGATTCGAAATAAATAGGAAATAGATTTTTTTGGTAAAAGGGGGAATACTTTACTTATATTCTGAGAAGGAGAATGATCACGGCTTCAAGTAATAGGTGGAGGCGAGCTAATGGGTTTTCTGGATAAAAAAATCGAACTTAATGTACTTACTTTAATTCTTATTGTTGTCGGCACGGGTGTTATGTCAGCGCACATTGCCCAGAGCGAATTTGGCGTCCAGAGCATCCCTGAAATCGTTGCAGTGATTGGGCTTGCTCTGGTTGGCTTGGGTATCTGGATGTTTCTTGGGCTGTTCCAGCAATTGTACGGCAAAAAAACAGAAGAAAATTAAGGAAGAACCTCGGATTTTCTGACTTATTCAGAGCCCTGCCCCTACTTAGATATCAGGTTCAGGACGTGTAAACCGTCTCCGATTTACTAGGTGGTTCATATCTTTACCCTTAAAAGTCAAAATATTAAATGTCTGCTTTTGGCCGTTAATTGCCCTTGGCGAATGACGTTTATTGACTATATCTGGCTGGACACGCTAGGGATCAGCGGCTAATCATGGTCAGTAAGGATGTCTCATACCCTGCACTTTTTAGATATGAATGGCGCGATCATCGGAATCGAGTACGGATTCGTGGATCATTTCCGATAAAGTCGGATGCGGGAACATATGGTGCGCCAGCTCCGCTTCTGTGGTTTCCAGTGTTTTGGCGACACCAAGTGATACAATCATTTCGGTCGCTTCTGCACCGACAATATGTGCCCCGAGCAATTCTCCGGTCTCGGCATGGAAGATAGTTTTCACCATGCCATCTGTTTCTGCAAGCCCCATGGCTTTGCCATTGGTGTTGTAAGACATGCGGCCGACTTTGTACGGAATGCCTTCTTCCTTGCACTGGGTTTCAGTTTTACCGCATGAACCCACCTGTGGCTGACAATAGGTACAACCAGGCACATTGCCGTAGTCCACTTTATGGGGATGTTTCCCGGCAATTGCCTCGACACAGACAATACCTTCATGGCTGGCCACATGCGCCAGAGCAGGCGCACCCACCACATCGCCAATAGCATATATGCCGGCATGATCAGTGCGATACCAGTCATCCACCTCAATAGTATTGCGATCGATTTTCATGGATGTGTTGTCGGCTCCTATCTGATCGGTATTGCCAATGATGCCGACGGCGACCAGACAGGCATCACCTTCGATGGTTGTCTGCTTGCCCTTGGCTTCATATTCCACCACGGCTTTGCCATCGACATTTTTGGCTGAAGACACCATGGCAGTTGTAATGATTTTGATTTTCTGTTTCTTGAATGAACGCGCCACAATTTTGGAAATCTCATGGTCTTCCAGCGGCAGAATCTGGTCGGCCGCTTCAATCACAGTGACATCGGAACCCATGGCATTATAGAAATAGGCGAACTCCATGCCGATGGCGCCGCTTCCGATTACCACCAGCTTCGCGGGCAACGCTTTCGGAGCCAGTGCCTGCTTGTAAGTGATGATAACGTCGTTATCGACGTCCATACCCGGAAATGCCCGTGCATGCGCACCGGTTGCAACAATCACGTGTTTGGCGGTCACCTGCGTTGAATTGCCCTTGGCATCTTTCACCATCAGCTTGTTGTCAGACTCAAAAGAAGCAACGCCTTCGATGTGTTCCACCTTGTTTTTCTTGAACAGGAAACCGATACCGTTATTCAGTTTGGCTGAAATCGCCCGCGAACGGGTTACGGCTTTATCCAGATCGGGATTGGCTTCGCTCACACCCAGCCCCAGCGCATCCCCGCTGTGCTGGATGATATTGATCACTTCAGCTGTACGCAGCAACGCTTTGGTCGGGATGCAGCCCCAGTTCAGGCAGATGCCTCCGAGATGGGTGGATTCAATACACGCCACTTTCAACCCCAGCTGTGCGGCACGAATGGCTGCCACATAACCACCGGGGCCAGCTCCAATGACGACCACATCATATTCACCATCGGCATTGAACAGGCCGGACGATTTAAGGTTCAATTCGGTTTCTTCTTCAATAACGGCTTCCGCATTATGTACAGCATGTCCGATTTTAGCAGCGGCTTGCGCTTCAGGGGCTGTTTCTGCCGCTAGTGCTGCAGCCTCTTCCGCCGGAGCATCCACATCTGCCTCGGCCATTGTTTCAACACCGGAACTTTGGGGTAGATAATCGGCAGGCACATCTTCACCATCTTCGGCAATGACGGCAATCGCCGCCCCAACCGGCACAATGGATCCTTCCGGCGAAAGGATTTTATGCAATACACCTTCATCAACGACTTCCATTTCCATGGTTGCCTTATCCGTTTCCACTTCGGCCATTACTTCACCGGAAACCAGGTCATCACCCTCTTTTTTTAACCAGCGGGCAATTTTACCTTCCGTCATGGTCGGTGATAACTGGGTCATAAATACATCAATCGGCATGTCAAAACCTCAAATAAATAATGAACCACAAAGACACTAAAACACAAAGATAAGCGAATCATGTTTTACGTCTTCATGGTGAGAAATTAAATAAGCACACCCGCAGGGAGCTCAATATGTTTTTTCAGCGCGGCCAGGAATTCAGCCCCTACCGCACCATCGACGACACGGTGATCGCAGGAAAGGGTCAGTGTCATCATCTTTTTGATGGTGACCCTGCCATTTTCGGCAACCGCACGTTCATCCGTGCCTCCCACGGCCAGAATTGCACCTTCGGGTGGATTAACGATGGCGGCAAACTGTTTGACGCCGTACATACCGAGATTGGAAATCGAGAACGTACCCCCGGAATATTCTTCCGGCTTCAGTTCGCCAGCGCGTGCACGACCGGCCAGCTCTTTTACTTCGGCAGAAATGGCGGTAATACCTTTCTGTTCGGCAAAGCGAATCACCGGTGTGATCAGGCCGCCGTCGATGGCGACAGCCACTGAGATATGTGCATGTTTATGCATCAGTGTATCTGAATCTGTCCAGCTGGCATTGGCTGCCGGCACGTCTGTTAATGCTTTGGCAACCGCTTTGATGATGAAGTCATTGACGCTAAGCCTGAGTGCACCATCAGCCGCTTCATTGAGCTGAGCGCGCAGATCCATCAGGCGATCCATGCTCGCATCCACACTCAGATAGAAGTGCGGCACCTGCTGTTTGGATTCGGACAAACGGCGGGCAATAGCCTTGCGCATCATGGAATTTTCTACTCGATCGTATTCGTCAGCATGGTATGGCAGCGGCCCTTGCGGCAGCGGGCGCAACGGTGGCGGTGCCACAGTAGCTGTTGGGCCACCCAGACTGATGCCGCGTCTGGAAGCGTTTTCAATATCGGTTTTGACAATACGCCCGTTCGGGCCGCTGCCCTGTATAGCAGCAAGGTTGATGCCTTTCTGTTTGGCCAGCCGGCGTGCCAGCGGGCTGGCTTTAATTCGGCCCTGTCGGACAATCGGTGCAGGTGCTGATTCTACGGATGCTGGCGCTGCAGGTGGCGCTGTTTCAGCAACAGGTTCCGCTGCCTCGGCGCTTTCCCTGGTTTCAATTGCAGTGTCTCCGACATTTTCAGGGGCATAATCGGCAGGCACTTCTTCACCGTCTTCGGCAATCACGGCAATGGCGGTGCCAACGGCTACAGTGGAGCCTTCGGGGGAGAGAATTTTGTGCATCACACCTTCATCAACCACTTCCATTTCCATGGTCGCTTTGTCGGTTTCCACTTCGGCCATGATTTCACCGGATTCCAGCGTATCACCTTCCTTTTTCAACCATCGGGC
>JAUZQI010000002.1 GCA_030951095.1 Mariprofundus sp.
GGATATATGCAGGATGACTGTACCCGAGAATATTTCAGGCCCGGGATTGATTATTTGCAATCCCCCCTATGGCGCCCGGATCAAAGGTGATGTTAAATCGCTATACAAGAGCCTTGGGGCGGTCTTCAGTCAGCAGTTCTCAGGTTGGCGTATGGCAGTCATAGTGCCGGATCAGGGCTGCGAAAACGCGCTAGGCCTGAAGGTGAAAAAACGGATTAAAATAAAACATGGTGGCAAGTGGGTGCATATCCTGCACATATGATATTTTAATCTTTGTACGCACGAGTGGTTAAAACATCAGACTTCTAATTGTTCATATAGCATGCCCAAATACATGTAGATGATGAAGTTTAATGTTTCAAAATATGAAAGCTTGGCATCATCTATACAATAATGAGTCAGAAATACCAATTCACCATTGACTCAACTTCGCTGAAATTACGACCGCGTTCATGGTGATATGCTACGCGGTACCGAAATGCATAACGTGTACCGATTGGAAAACTCTGACGCCAGCGAGCCACCAGGCTGGTATTTGTCTCGCCGAGCCCGAAGCGGATGCCGGTCAGTGATAGATCGGCTGTAGAATGTTCAAAAAACAGCAATGAGCCAACAGACAATCCAGCACCCAACGTATAATGGTTTTTGAATGCGGTCGCCGCCATGATCTTTCCCTTGAGAAGCATGTAGATTAAGTGTTGTTGACCCATGCGATAACTGAAGCCGCTACTACCGTTCAACTGTACCCCTGTCGCCCAGCCTCTGTTGGTTAACATTCGTTCAATCCCTGCATTTATAGTCCATGATATGGGCTTAAAGAAGGCGTCCCGAGGCGACAGTGATAAAATATCAATGATGGTTAAACGATCCAGATGAAGTTTTTTGTTGCCCAGGTCATAACGTGCGCGCAGATCGAGAAAGTTAATTTGAGAGCCGGCTGAATATCCGTTCAGTGGATCGAGTATATCGTGGTAGGCGGGTCGGAGTTGCAGGCTCAGAAAGTTTTCGCCATCGCGGCGGCCAAACCCGGCGGACAAGCGTGTGGTTCGGTGGCCTTGTTCGGGCTGGTGTGCCGGACGTCGTATTGCTGGCCATACATTGCCTGCAGGTAATTGGCTCCTTGCTATAAGAAGTCGATAATTTTGTGCGGCATGGGTGTCGGCCTGCGTATGTTGAAGTGCCAGATAGCGGCTATAGTCGTAAGCCAGTTCCAGAACACGCGAGCGTTCTTTGTTATTGCGGAGTGTATTTATTTGTTGATCGAATGCGGATGAGGGTTTGGTGGCAAGTTGCCACACCACATCTTTCTCATGTGCATTAAGTAGAGCCAGATGCTGTTTTATGACGCTTGTTGATGATGCTCTGTATATTGCGTTTTTAGCCATACCGATTTTTACTACGGCGCGTACCGTATCGGATGGAATGGCCTTGAAAGAGAAATCGTCGGTAAGGTGGCTTCCGGGGCGTGCGACATCTAGCAGTGAGAGAACGTGGTAGGAGCAGTTTTCAGTAAAGTAGTAGTAGTCGAACTTAATGGCTTTAACTTCCCATGCGTGGCGCAATAATTGATTGATCTCCTGTTGATTTAAATTCAGCGGATACTCCCAAATATCCCGGCTTTCAAGATCGCTGTACTGTTTGATTTTTTCGTAGTACGGGAGAATGGAAAAGAACCCCGGATAGCCACCGACGAGGCCTTTAAAGCTGTAGACCAAGGCGTTATCGGTTTCATCAACATTGGCTGCATAATTCAGGGCATAAGAGGCAAGCGGGGTTGATTTTCGGGAATCAGCAGGTGTTAGCCGAAGCAAAGTATGGCCGAACATGGACGATGGGCTGTTGAGATATGCCGCCGGGAAAACAAGTGTGGCACGGGTTGCACTTACTGCTTTGCGCCACTGCACCAGTTTCCTGCAATGTATGGCAGGAAGACCGAATGCATGAAGATTGAGTCGCTGGTTTAGCCAGTGTAGACGGGCTGGAAATCGGCACTGAGCATGATTGTCATCATCGCCGGGGCGAAAAAAAGCGCGCAGGGTTGCTGCCAGCTCATTAGCCGGAGACGTTTTTCCGTCCGGTGCATTGAAAAAATTCGGATCATCAGTCTGGCTTTGATAACTGTTTCCCTTGAGTTGGAAGTGAACCAGGCGAAGCCAGTCATCGTTCTGAGCCAAACGACTTGTGTTTACCTGTGCAATGATTGTACCAACGGGTGACAATGGTGAAGCGGTTGCTGGCGATGCTCCGTTGAAGGCTAGCAGCATACCCAGAAGAACGAGGCGCGTTCCTCCGGGTAGCGACAGCTTATCGCGAATCAACCAGCGTATTTCGCGAGAATTACATCTTGTTTCATAACATTATTTAAGTTGGCAATTACTTCGTTACTATGGATGTTGTCACGGGTGAAAATGGTGGCGAACTGGTCGTGCGTCAATACCTTGAATCGTTCGCTATCCTGTGAGGAAATCCCCATAAGGTTGGCCAGCGTATCCATGGATTCACCAGAGCCTGTAGCCATGCCACGTGCAACTTTTTCCATATTATGATCAATAAAATCTACTGCCGCTACGCTGATGGGCTGACTTGCGTTGCAGCCCGAAGTACCAGACGTCATACCGAACGTCTGGTTGCCCAATGTGCCATTGGTGGTTGCTGCCAGTACGTGCGGAGCAAGGCCGCTCTGCCCCTTGAATATCATGGCGCCGGCGCCACAGCCCGAGCCGCTATCGTTTGCGGCAAATGCCACACTGGATCCAGCCAATAATGTGACTGCCAATATCGTTCTTTTTATCATGTACATACTCCCTTTCCCAATTGTTTTGATGGTGATAAGCCATTGGTGTTATTTGTCTGGCTGCTCACTCAGCTCGCGCATTTCTAGAGCCTGAGCAAATTGTACAGTGGGGTTTATAGAGCACAAGGAAAAACCTTGTGCATTTTCCGAAGATTCTGATGCAGGTTACATTTTTTCTGGAAGAGGATTCTTTCGCCTCGACGCTGCAATACGACTTTAGTTTATTGCAGAAACAGAGCATAAGCCGGGTTGTTCGTTTCATTGACGTAAGGGTAGCCGAGTTCATCGAGATAGGATTCAAATGCCTGACGGTCTTCGAGCGGCACTTCCACGCCGGCCAGGACGCGCCCGAAGGCGGCGGCATGGTTACGATAGTGGAACAGGGAAATATTCCAGCGGCCTCCGGCACGGTTAAGGAATTTCAGCAGTGCAGCGGGGCGTTCCGGGAACTCGAAACGGTATAACATCTCGTTTTTTACCAGTGAGCAGCGGCCTCCAACCATGTGTCGGATATGCAATTTGGCCAGTTCATTATCATGTAGATTCAGTGTTGGTAATTGGGCAGCCTCCAGCGCTTGCTGTATGGCTTTGGCTTCTTCGGGGCTCGTAATGCCAATACCGGCAAAGACATGTGCTTCTGAACGGCTGGACATGCGGTAATTGAATTCGGTGATATTACGATCTCCGATAATACGGCAGAAATCCAGAAATGAACCGGGACGTTCGGGGATGGTCACGGCAAAAAGCGCCTCACGTCCTTCACCCATTTCAGTACGTTCGGCCACATGACGCATGCGGTCAAAATTCATATTGGCACCACTGTTGATGGCAGCCAGTATCTGTCCACGTGCGCCGGTTTGCAGCACATATTTTTTCATACCAGCTACTCCGAGTGCGCCGGCTGGTTCGACGATACTGCGATTATCCTCGTAGATATCCTTGATAGCGGCGCAGATTTCATCGGTATCGACGAGCAGGATGTCATCGACATAGCGTTGAACCAGATCGAACGTATATTTGCCCACTTTTTTTACAGCTACACCGTCGGCGAAAATGCCGACCTGATCCAGCGTCACACGTTCACCCGTTTTGATCGAATCGTGCATGGCAGCTGAATCAACCGGCTCAACACCGACAATCTTCGTATCGGGCGAATATTTTTTGAGGTAAAGCGCCATGCCGGCAATGAGTCCGCCTCCGCCAATCGGCACAAATACTGCATCCAGATCAGCCGGTGCCTGGCGTAACATTTCTTCTGCAATGGTTCCCTGGCCTGCAATTACCTGTGGATCATCATACGGGTGAATGAATACTTTTCCGGTTTTTTCGCATAGTTCGTTTGCATGTACGCTGGCATCGGAATAACTGTCACCGTAAAGAACCACCTTCCCGCCCAGTTGCTCGACGGCTTTAACCTTGATTTCGGGCGTGGTGCGCGGCATGACAATAGTTGCCTCAATGCCGAGTTTATGGCTGGACAATGCCACGCCCTGAGCATGATTGCCGGCTGAGGCGCAGATGACACCGCGTTCGCATTCTTGCTCGCTCAAGCGGGCGATTTTGTTGTAGGCACCACGCAATTTGAAAGAGAATACCGGTTGCAAATCCTCGCGTTTGAACAACACTTCATTGCGTAATCGCGATGACAGTTTAGGTGCCAGTTGCAGGGGAGTCTCGATTGCTACGTCATAGACGCGTGCTTGTTCGATGGCCTCAAGGTATAAATCGCTCATGGGACGGCTTCTACCACGAACGAAACGGGGATTCGAGTTTTGAAAATTATCACAGTTGAGCAGATGGACAGGGGGTTGGCTTACGCCGAAGCCTGTTTCGAGACCTTCCGGGTGATTGATGGTCAGATATTCGACTGGTCCGGTCATTGGCGGCGATTGGCATTGGGATTATCCGAATTCGGGCTGCTGTTGTCACCGGGGCACGATGAAGAAGTGTTGTTTGCCTGTCTACGGGAGGCAGCCAAAGTTGGGGATGATACGCTGGTTCGCCTTACTATAAGTGGTGGTGAAAGCCGTTGGGGCCTGACCAGAAGGGCGGATGAGCCAATCGTATATATCCAGTCTGTAGCATACGCAGCCAGTCAGCCAGCAGAATTCTTGCGGCTGGCCACGTGGCCGTTTGCATTGCAAAAGAAAACAGCCAAGTTCGTGGCTGATTATGCGGATACGTTGCGGGCATTGCATGGTCCAGTGGATGCCCATGTATTGTTTGAGCAGGGCGGTTTGCTGTTGGCAACGGCTAGCGCGAATATTTTGCTTTATCGTGATTGTTCGTGGTGTACGCCGCCGGATACAGTCGGTGTATTACCGGGCCGGGTGCGTAATTTTTTGATTCGGCATAAACTGGTGCGTGAAATGCCGTGCCCGGTGGACTGGTTGCAAGATTGCGAAACAATGGCTGTATGTAATAGCGGCCTGTTTATTCAACCGGTAGCATGGGTCGAGGGTGTCGAACGGGGAGAACCCATGGTTATGCGGCACCGGATGTTGCGGACATTGACCGATGCACTGGGTGCAGCAGAGGGTGTGCGGCTGAGATGAGAATACGATGAAAAAATTATTTTTATTTTCACTAATTGTCGGGTTGTTGTTGGCAGGCTTGGCTGCTGGTTGGTTCTATATCCAAACCGGAGCCGTTCATGCACCGCAACAGTCCGTAGAGCTGATGATACCGAAAGGTGCCGGGGCAATAAAAATCGCACAACTGTTGGAGCAGCACGATGTTATTATATCCAGTCGGGCTTTTCGTCTGAAGGTGCGTTTGGATGGTAGCGGTGGCCGTTTGCGCAGTGGCCTGTATCGTTTTGATCAGCCGGCAACGATGGCTCAGATTATAGTGCGCCTGGAACAGGGCGATATAATGCATTTCCAGGTCACCGTACCGGAAGGGCTGAGAACCGATGAGGTATTGCATCTGCTGGCTGAGAAAACCGGCACGTCTCTGTCTGATTGGAAGGCTGCTATTAAAACCATATTGCAGGCAGATACTGAAGGACGGTTGTTGCCGGAAACATATCAGTACACCAAGCCTGTGCGGATCGAACAGATGCTGAAATCAATGGTGGACGGCCAGCGTAAAATTCTGGCTGAACTTTCCAGTGATACGGTGGTGCAAAACAAATTACGCATCATGGCTTCGATTATCGAAAAGGAGACCATGATTGCCAAAGAACGGCCACTGGTTGCCGCAGTGATTCGCAATCGCCTGCAAAAGGGCATGCCGCTGCAGATGGATCCAACGGTGATTTACGGCATCTGGAAAACGACCGGCAGCTTTTCGGGCAATATCCACAAAAAAGATTTGAGTACGGACACGCCATGGAGCACCTATACCCGCAAAGGTTTGCCGCCAACGCCGATCAGTAATCCGGGTGCGGCCTCGCTGCGGGCCGCGGCAGCACCGGCTAAAGTGCCTTTTCTGTATTTTGTGGCCGACGGTTCCGGTGGCCATCAGTTTGCTGCCACGTTGGCCGATCATCAGGCCAATGTAGCACGATGGGTTAGAATGGAACGCCAGCGCCAAAATAAGCGCAAATAACCAAGCGAATCGGACATGAGAAAAAACACTGCATTAAAGGCACTGACCAGCCTCGACCTCTTCTATCAGGAACTGCGCAAGATCCCACAATTGAGCCGGGAAGAAGAAGATAAACTGGCGCGCAAATGGCAGAATGATTACGACCTCGGCGCAGTGCAGGAGTTAATCTCGGCCAATCTGCACAGTGTCGCCGCGATTGTGCGCGAATATCGCCATTTCGGTTTGCCCGAAGAGGATTTGATTCAGGAGGGAACGCTGGGTTTGATGCATGCGGTCAAACGCTTCGATCCGGATCGGGGTTTCCGATTGAAGACCTATGCTTCCTACTGGATTCGGGCATCCATTCACGATTTTATTCTGCGTTCCTGGAGCATTGTAAAAATGGGAACCAACAAATTGCAGCGCCGCATTTTTGCCGGCCTGCAGAAGGCGGAATGCGCTATTGCTGCGCTGGAAGGCAGAAATCTTGAAAAAGTAGCCGAGCAGTATGGCACCAGCGGCGAATCTTATCAGACGATTGCTTCATCTTTTTTGCGGCGTGATTTTTCGATTGATTCAGACCATGGCGATGAAGGCCATGTGCTGGAATTGCCCGCACCGGAAGAAACACCCGAACAGCAATTGGAAAGAAAGGATTGGAAGGCTTTTGCCCACAACCAGCTTGAGCAGGCTATGGCGGTGCTGTCAGATCGGGATCGCTATGTCATTCGTCAGCGACGGTTGATAGATCCACCGGCGACATTAAAGGAATTATCCGAGGAGCTGGGTATTTCCATTGAGCGAGTGCGTCAACTGGAAGCGCGTGCGATGAAGAAAATGGGGGAGCTGTGTGCGGATTTGTCGTTTGATGGGTGATATCCGGTTAGCCTGCCCATTGAGGCATGTGGTTACATGAATATCACAACATCAGCAGATTACGCGCACAGTCATGATCAGGTCTTGATCGTTGAATTTATCATTGCACCAAAACAGTCAGTTCTGTTTCAGAGCATACTACAGGGTGAAGACGGGCTGGGGGTGGTACGCTGTTTCGACCCGGAGAAAAAGAAGCAGCAGTTATGGACAAGCGCTGATCAGAAGGACGAGGTTTACGGTTGGTTAAAAAGCCTGCCGAAGCGTTTGGATATTCAGGTAATAGGTGAGTGGTATATTGAATAAACTGATAACATTTGAAGGTGTAGACGGTTGCGGCAAGAGCACACAATTAAGTCGTGCGGCTGCATGGTTGCGCGGGTTGGATAAGGAAGTTGTCACCACCTTTGAGCCGGGTGATACGCCTCTGGGTAAAGAGATTAGGAAATTGTTACTGGCTGGTGACTTTGTGCCGGTTCCTGAAGCAGAATTGTTACTGTTTCTGGCAGATCGGGCACAGCATGTTCGGGAGCTGATTCAGCCTGCGTTGAAATCAGGCGCATGGGTATTGTGTGATCGTTATTCCGATTCGACACTGGCTTATCAGTTGGCGGCAAGGAAGCTGGGAGACGGCGCTGCTAACTTGCAAGAGATGTTGGATTTTGCTGAATGCGGAGTGAGGCCAGTGCTGACGTTATGGTTTGATGTGCCGGTGGATGAGGCGATGCGGCGTATGAAGAAACGGGCTAAAGCAGGAGAGACGGCGACCAGACTTGATGATGAAGCAGTTTCTTTTCATGAACGCGTATCGGCTGCTTTTAAGCAGCAGTATCATGATGAACCTGAGCAGATGCTTCGCATTGATGCAGCACAGGGCATGGATGCTGTGGAAAAACAGGTGAAACGTGTGCTGAAACATCGTTTCGGGATGTCTGCATGAATCAGCTATACGGCCATGAGACTACCCGACAGCGTTTTACTGAATCGCTGGCGGCAGGGACTCTGCACCATGCCTGGTTGCTGTACGGCATGAAAGGGATTGGTAAACATACATTGGCTGAGCAACTGGCCGGTTTTGTGATGTGTGACTCACAAACTGCTTGTGGCGAATGCCATGGTTGCAAAATGCTGACGGCCGGTTCGCATCCGGATGTATACCGGCTTGGGTTGCTAGAGGGTAAACGTGATTTGAAAATCGAACAGGTGCGTGGCGTGCTGTCATTTCTGTCTCTGAGCGGTGCCGAGAGTGGCAGGCGCGTAGTCATTCTCGATGATGCGGAGCGCATGAATAATCAGGCGGCCAATGCGCTGCTGAAAGGACTGGAAGAGCCGTCTGCCGGCAGTGTGTTATTGATAGTCTGCTCTGACCTGGAACGTTTGCCGGCAACAGTGCGCTCGCGCTGTATGTTGCAGCAGTGTTCGCCGCTATCGGATGCGGATGTGCAAGCAGTGCTGGAACAACAGGAGAATCCGGTACAGGAACGCTATCTGGAGTTGGCCGTAAATCTGGCCGATGGTTGCCCGGGTACAGTGAGCTGCTTGCAGGATGAAGGCATCGCCAGGGCTTTGCTGGAATGGCGGGAATTGATTGCCGATCCGGTCAGTGCGGATATTGGTAAAATCGAAAACTGGATTCGCTTGCATGTTAAAACGGTGCCGCATTTACTGATTGCACGCATGTTGGCTCAGATTATTTATCCCTCATTGCAAAATGCTTGTGACACGGTTGCATTTGAAAATCGGGAAGCATTACAGCAGGCGTTGCACAAATGTATACGCTGGCCGGGTGATGTGGTTCGCCACAGTCTCAGAGCAGGGCCGGCCTTGCTGGCCTGTATTCTTCAACTTCGTACATCATTACGTGAGATGAAAACAGCTTGAATCGTTCACCACAGGGTATGCAGAATAAAGTCAAAATCATTGTGATTGAAGTGCTGGTTGTGCACAAAGCGGTTTCAGCCATGCATGATGCTGGTTATAGTTGCCGCCTACACCACATTAATTATGAAAGTCACGAGTTCTAAAGAAATAATGATCCTTTTCTGGTTTGGTTTTCCTCTGCGTCTTTTGTGTCCTCTGTGGTGAAGTGTTTTTGACTATATCACATAAACCCCGGAGAACACTGCACTGATGGAAAGCTATTACATCACCACACCTATTTATTATGTGAACGATGAGCCACATCTGGGTCATATCTATACAACCATTGCTGCTGATGTTCTGGCGCGGTATCAGCGTTTAAATGGACGCGATGTGTTTTTCCTGACCGGTGTGGACGAGCATGGGCAGAAGGTCCAACAGGCTGCCGAGGCACGCGGCATTTCCCCGATTGAACTGGCTGATCAGGTAGTGGAACGCTATCAGAGTTTGTGGCCCGAGTTGGAAATCAGCAATGATGATTTTATCCGTACCAGTTCGGATCGGCATAAGGCCGGCGTACAGGCGATGTGGCGACGGTTGGAAAATGCAGGCACGATTTACAAGGATTTTTACGAAGACTGGTACTGCGTACCGTGCGAAGCATACTGGACTGAAACTCAGTTAAAAGATGCCGATTGTTTGGACTCAAAGCACTGTCCGGACTGCAAACGTGCTGTTGAGAAGATTCAGGAAGAATCCTATTTCTTTCGCCTGAGTGCGTTTCAGGGCCGCCTCCTTGAACATATCAGGGCCAATCCGGATTTTATTTCACCGGCTTCCCGTCGCAATGAGGTGTTGAGTTTTGTTGAGTCGGGCCTGCGTGATTTGTCTGTTTCGCGTACCACATTTTCCTGGGGTGTGCCGGTACCGGGAGATGAAAAACATGTGATCTATGTCTGGATCGATGCGCTGACCAATTATCTTTCCGCCCTCGGATTTCCGGAGCAAGAGAAACCCAAACAGTGGCCTGCTGATGTGCACTTGATTGGCAAAGATATTTTGCGCTTTCATGCTGTCTATTGGCCGGCCATGCTGATGGCGGCTGACTTA
>JAUZQI010000020.1 GCA_030951095.1 Mariprofundus sp.
GATTGGCGCCGGTGAAGTGCATGCCATTATGGGACCGAACGGTTCCGGCAAATCGACATTGTCGAATGTGATCGCCGGACGCGATGGGTATGAAATAACCGCCGGTTCTGTGACGTACCATGGCAAAGATTTGCTGGCCATGAAGCCGGAAGAGCGCGCCTGGGAAGGTGTCTTTTTAGCCTTCCAGTATCCGGTCGAGATTCCCGGCGTGAACAACACCTATATGCTCAAAGCCGGCGTCAATGCCAAGCGCAAGCACCACGGTGAACAGGAACTGGATGCGATAGAATTTATGCAGCTGGTCAGGGAAAAGGCCAAGCTGATAGAACTGGATCAGTCGTTTCTGTCGCGCGGTGTCAATGAAGGTTTTTCCGGTGGCGAAAAGAAACGTAACGAAATTTTTCAGATGGCTGTATTGGAGCCGTCTCTGGCCCTGCTGGATGAAACCGATTCGGGGCTCGATATTGATGCCCTGCGTGTCGTCGACCAGGGTGTGAATGCCCTGCGCCGTGAAGATCGGTCTATTGTCATGGTAACACATTATCAGCGTCTGCTGGACTACATTGAACCGGATTTTGTGCATGTCCTGGCCGATGGAAAAATACTCAAATCCGGCGACAAGAGCCTGGCCCTGGAACTGGAATCACGCGGTTATGACTGGGTGAAAGAGGAAGCTGCCGATATTGAATCTGAACAGGCAAAATCTGCATGAGCACCGAAGCCCTGAATATTGCGGCACTGCCCGGCGATGCCGGTGTGCAGGCCCTGCGCCGGCAGGCTGCTGATATCTTTACCCGTTCCGGATTGCCCGGCAGGCGTAATGAAGACTGGAAATACACAGATATATCGCGTCTGACAGCCACACTGGGCGAGACATGGTGGCAACCATCCGCTGCTGATACGGCCATATCGGATAACCTGGACATTGAAGGGCTGGATGCTTACAGACTGGTCTTTGTAGCAGGAAAATTTCAGCCGCAGCAATCCAGTATCCCGGACGGCGTGCAATTATTGCCGTTGGCTGAACTGTTGGCTGATGATCCTGATGAACGTGCACACTGCCTGTTCAAGCTGGATGAATCAGCGCCGTTGTTTAATGGCGTCCTGGCAGCCAATATCGCTTTGGCCAAAGATGGTCTGTGTGCATGTATTGGTGAAAACATTAAACTCGACAAACCATTGTATGTGATCCATGTGGGCAATAACACTGCCCATATGTTGAACGGGCTGATGCTGGGGCAAGGTGCTGAAGCCACGTTGATTGAGCATTTTGTCGGATCGGATGCAAACAGCGCCGGTTTGAGCAATATAGCTACGTATGTCCATTTACAGGACAACGCCTCATTGACCCATTACCGCTTGCAGCTGGAAGGGGCGAAACAGTTCCATATTGGTCGCGTCGAAGTGAAACAGTCCCGTGACAGCCGTTATACCCTGCATGCCGTGGAACTGGGCGGTAGCCTGTCGCGCGCTGATATTGTCGTGAACCTTGCCGGAACAGGCGCATCGTGCGAATTGAATGGTCTGTTTGTGGCCACTTCCCGTCAGCATATTGATCACCATACCCGCATTGATCATAACGCTCCGCACTGCGTCAGTCGCGAAAAATATCGTACGGTGCTCGATGGACGATCACATGCCGTATTCAACGGTAAAATTGTCGTGGCCGAAGGCGCGATACAAACCGACTCTGCCCAATCCAACGCCAATCTGTTGTTATCGAAAAATGCCGAGGTCGATACCAAGCCGGAACTGGAAATTTATAATGACGATGTAAAATGCGCCCACGGCGTCACGGTTGGTCAACTGGATGAAACACAACTCTTTTACCTGAAATCGCGCGGTTTATCCGAACAAGAGGCACGCCAGTTACTCACCTTCGCCTTCGCCGACGAGATTCTCGCAGCTATGAATATCCCGACAATACGCCGTTTCATTGAACATGAAGCCTTTGCCAAATTACCCAATATGGCTGACTTGGAGGGCTTGTTGGGATGAATCATCTTTCGCCGCAAAGGACGCAAAGAAAACCAATCAAACACAGGTTTATTCTTTTGTCTTTCCTTTGCGCACTTTGCGGTAAAATAGGTTATAAATATGTTTGATATTGAAAAAATTCGGGGCGATTTTCCGATTCTGAAGCAGGAAATTTATGGTAAGCCATTGGCTTATCTGGACAACGCTGCCACAACGCAAAAACCGCAGTGCGTGATTGATGCGGTCACCTGCTATTACGAACACGACAATGCCAACGTGCATCGTGGTGTGCATGCGCTTTCCGAGCGCGCAACGGCGGATTATGAAGCTGCTCGCAAAAAAATTGCTTTTTTCTTCAACGCCCGCAGTGAACGCGAAGTCATTTTCACGCGCGGTGCCACCGAAGCGATCAACCTGATTGCCTCTTCATGGGGTGGTGCTCATATCAAGGCCGGTGATGAAGTGCTGATCACGCACATGGAACATCACTCCAATATCGTACCATGGCAGATGCTGTGCGAGCGTGTCGGGGCCACATTGAAAGTGGTGCCAATCAATGATCGTGGTGAACTCATCATGGATGAATTTGATGCCCTGCTTTCGGAGCGTACCCGTCTGGTGGGTGTGGTACACATGTCCAATGCACTGGGCACGATTAACCCTGTTAAGAGCATGATTGAAAAAGCCCATGCCGCAGGTGCAGCCGTGCTGGTTGATGGCGCTCAGGCGGCATCACATTTGCTAGTGGATGTACAGTCGCTGGATGCTGATTTCTATGTGACCAGTGCCCATAAAATGTATGGCCCGACCGGTGTCGGCGTATTGATCGGTCGGGAGCAAATTCTCGAGACCATGCCTCCGTATCAGGGTGGCTGCGATATGATTAGCATGGTCACGTTTGAGAAAACCGAATATAACGATCTGCCTTATAAATTTGAGGCTGGCACACCGCACATCGCCGGTGTTATCGGCTTCGGCAAGGCGATTGAATATATTCAGGGCATCGGGTTTGATGCCATCGGTCAACGCGAAAAAGAGCTGCTGGACTATGCCACTGCCAAAGCGGAAGTCTTTGACGGGTTGCGTCAGATAGGTACGGCAAAAGAAAAAGCCTGTGTGCTTTCATTTGTGCTCGATAGCGTGCACCCGCACGATCTGGGCACCATTGTGGACCGTGAAGGTGTGGCTATTCGCGCCGGTCATCACTGCGCCATGCCGGTCATGCAATTTTTCAAAGTGCCGGCTACCGCTCGCGCTTCGTTTTCGATTTACAATACTGAAGCCGAAGTCGATATGTTATTCGCCGCCCTGAAAAAAGCACAGGCTATCTTCGCATGACGCCCCTCACACGGATGTGCGGCGGGCGAAATATTGAGCCCGTGAGTGAGACAAAACGGCGCTTTTGTCGGGCATTTAAGGCTGAGGGCAGGATGCTCCGAAGCCGTATCAATCCAAGAGGCCGGAGGCCGGATGTTTGATTTGAGAGATTTGTATTTGCAGGTGATTGTGGATCACAACAAAGCACCGCGCAATTTTGGCAAGCTGGCGCGTTTTAACCATGAGGCGGACGGCTATAACCCGCTCTGTGGCGATAAATTGCATGTTTATCTGGATATAAACGATGCCGGTATCATCGAAGATGTCTCGTTTGAAGGTGAAGGCTGTGCGATTTCGGTTGCTTCGGCATCGTTAATGACCGAAGCCGTCAAAGGCACCCCATTATCCGGCTTCCAGAAAAAGTTTGAAACATTTCAACATATGGTCACAGCAGACCTGGAAGAAACTCCTGACGAAGAAAAACTGGGTAAACTGGCAGTGCTGGCCGGTGTGCGTGAATTTCCCAGCCGTATCAAATGCGCTGTCTTGTGCTGGCATACGTTGAAATCAGCCGTGACCGATTCCCACGTAGTGGCAAAGACGGAATAATCATGAACCGCAGAGGCACAAAGACACAAAGAAAGTCTTATATGATGGACCCCTCCATAGAATCATCCATCTATACTGATGGTGTGACAGCCTGGAATATTATTACCTGTTTTTCCTTTGTGCCTCTGTGCCTTTATGGTGCTTATGGGGAGGAAAGATGAATAGCGCAGGAAATACCATCACGACTACCCGCGATGTCGATGCGATTCTGATTCCGCTAGGCACGCCGGTTACCATTCCGGCTGGAGCTATGGTGCTGATTACCCAGGAACTGGGAGGCACATATACGGTCAGCGTTTCCGGCAATCTCGCCCGTATTGAGGGCAAGGATGCCGATGCATTGGGGCTCAGTGGCAGCTCGGATGAAGCTGCTGCATCAGATCCGGCCAAAACAGAGGCACCTGCTGCAACCGGGCCGGTGGATGAACAGGCGATCTGGGATGTACTAAAAACATGTTATGACCCCGAAATTCCGGTCAATATTGTTGATCTGGGCTTGGTGTACGATGTGCATATCGTGGAGACCGATGCAGGCACCAATCATGTCGATATTGTCATGACGCTGACAGCACCCGGTTGCGGCATGGGGCCATTTATTGTGGATGACGTCCGTGCCAAAACACTCGCTGTCGAACATGTCTGCGATGTGGAAGTAGACCTGGTGTTTGAGCCGGTGTGGGATCGCTCCATGATGTCTGATGAAGCACGTTTGCAGCTCGGCATGTTTTGATGGAGGAACCAAATGGCTGAATGGCTCGATGTGGCACCGGTGGAAGAACTGACCCCGGGTAACCGTAAAATTATCAATACCCCATACTGCGAAATCGCCATATTTAATCTGGATGGTACGTTTTTTGCGATTGAGGATATATGTTCCCACGACGGCGGTGAACTGGCCAGCGGCGAATGCGACGGCGATCAAATCATCTGCCCGCGCCACGGCGCCCGCTTCTGCATCCGCGATGGTCGCGCCCTGACTCCTCCAGCCTATGAAGATATCGAGTCATTTACGGTGCGGATCGAGAATGGCATCGTACAGGTGAATGTTGATACTTAAGCCCCTGCAACACTTGCTTGGAATGGATAGCTCTTCAGTCTATCAAGAAACTTATTCCGGCTCCGGCACCACGTGCTTATTGTAAAAACAACGAACAAGGACTCTATTGCGGGACTATCTGTACTGAGCATCGAATAGCCAATTCATAATCTCAATCTGACGGTCGATGTTACAGAAAATGAGTTGCTTGAATTTTATCAGCCGGACAAAAGAACACGCCCACCTCAAATCTTAGGCTGTGCCATGTCCTCTTGAGATTGGCATGCTATGATTCGCCTATGCATTTTAACTTTGATAGTGATAAATATGTGCAGGCAAAAATAAGCCCTGAATACCTTCAAAGTAAAACTCGATTGATCCTTGTTACTGTTATTGCGCTGTATTTCTTCTTTGTCTCCAACAGCTCCTTATTATACGTGTCCATCTCTTACCTTATAATATCTCTTTCCTTTCTCATCTGGGCATTCTATTTGCCGAATACCAACCATCCTCGAAGAATATTTATGGCGATCGGAGATACTACAGTTTCTTCAATTTGTCTGTATTATTCCGATGGTGAAGAAAGCGCACTCTTTGTAGGCCTCTTCCTCTGGATTATCGTTGGTTACGCCTTTCGTTATGGCATTGCTTATGCCTATTTGACCATGATACTGAGCGGCATCGGATTCTTGGCTATCATGCTATTTCATCCTTTTTGGCACACGCACTTTCATATGGCTTTAGGCAATATGTTTCTCATTATTATCATACCGATGTTCTTGATAAAATTGATCAAGCGATTACAAGAAGCCAAAAATCAGGCCGAAGCTGCAAACAGACTGAAATCTCAATTTGTAGCCAACATGAGCCATGAATTACGTACGCCGCTCAATGGCATCATCGGCATGAATGAGCTGTCGATGAGTTCAAAGCTGAATTCCGAACAAAAACGTTATGCTGTTGTCATTCATGAATCGGCATATCATTTACTATGATTGATCGAGCGCATTCTGGATTTATCCAAGATCGAAGCGGGCAAGCTGGAACTGGCACATGAGTCATTTGATTTGCATCAACTCATGCATGCTGTTATCTCCATATTTGAAGTACAATCTCGTCAAAAGGGTGTTCGGCTTGATCTGTATCTTGATCCTGAAGTGCCGTTTGCATTACTTGGTGATCCACGGCGGCTGAAACAAATCCTGATGAATATGATTGGCAATGCGATTAAATTTACGGAAAAAGGTAGTGTAACTGTTACTGTCGGACTGATTGATAAAAGTGAACAAAAAGGTCGCCTCAGCTTTTGCATCCGTGATACAGGCATTGGCATGTCCGAAGATAAACAGACAAGAATTTTTAACCGGTTTACTCAAGCCGATAGCACTATTACGCGTCGTTTTGGCGGCACGGGACTGGGCACTACCATTGCAAAAAACCTGACTGAATTGATGGGAGGAAACATCAGCCTTGAGAGTCGTGAGGATGAAGGTAGCTCATTTTTCATCACCCTTCCTTTTGATCTGTCGACCGAAAACCCCCGGAGCAAGGAACTCTCGCGGCTACATATATTATTACTGGGAGAGCAAGTCGAGGCCAAAAGAATGGCATCGCTCATGCAACACTGGGGTACCAGTATTACATTGATTGAAGATGAAAAGTTATTGCTTTCATGCCTGGTTGATGCATGGTCTATGGGACAGCCTTTTGATGTGTTGATGGTTCACAGGAGCG
>JAUZQI010000021.1 GCA_030951095.1 Mariprofundus sp.
TATGACATTACCCCTTTTTACAAGCTCCAAACAGGATCGTCAGCTGGATCAACGCAAGGCTGAGCTGGCACGCACGCAATTCTCATATCAGGATGCTAAAGAAGCTGTATTGGCCGAAGTTTCACAGGCACTGGCTGATTATGACAAGGCAAAAGAACAGGGGCTGCTGTTCAAGACCGGCATCATTCCTCAGGCCCATCTAACCGTTGCTTCGATGCTGGCCGGCTATCAGGTCAACAAAGTCGATTTCCTGAATCTCGTACAGGCTCAGGTCACGCTTTATAACTATGAAACCCAATACTGGAGGGCGCTGGCCGAAGCGAATCAAAGCCTGGCACGCCTTGATGCAGCTATTGGCAAGGAGAACTCCCGTGAATAAACAGATTCTAATAACTGCGGCAATCATGCTGGCGCTTGGCGGTGGCGGAGGCTACTGGTTTGCATTACAACAAGACGGGTCGTCTCAGGTATCCGGGGAGACTGGGCAGGAGCGCAAGGCTCTGTTTTATCGCAACGCCATGAATCCGCAGATCACTTCGCCGGTTCCGGCCAAAGATAATATGGGCATGGATTATATCGCTGTTTATGCCGAAGATGATAACCCTAAAGAAAAGAAGGTGTTATTTTATCGTAACCCGATGAATCCAGAGGTCACCTCGCCGGTTCCAGCCAAAGACAATATGGGAATGGATTATATTCCTGTCTATGCCGATAATGGCGGTGACAACTCAGCACCGGCCGGTACGGTGAGGATCAACCCGACAGTTGTGCAGAATATCGGCGTACGCACAACAAAAGCGGAGTTGAAAACACTCTCCCGCACCATTCGCACTGTGGGGCGTGTGACCTTTGATGAAAAGCGTGTGGCACGGTTGCATCCTAAATATGATGGCTGGGTGGAGGAGATGTTCATCGATCAAACCGGTGACCATGTCCACAAAAATACCATGTTAATGGCCATCTATTCCCCGCAGCTTGTGGCCACGCAGGAAGAGTATTTGCTCGCTTTAGATAGTGCTAAAATATTAAAAGAGAGCCCATTCCCTGATGTGCGTAAAGGGGCGCAAAGCCTGCTTCGTTCGGCGCACGAACGATTGCAGTTGCTGGATGTGCCCAAACATCAAATCAAGCGGCTTAAGAGCACACGAAAAATCATGAAAGGGGTGCATATTCATTCACCATTTGAAGGCATTGTCATGAAAATCGGTGCGCGCGATGGTCAGCGAATTACACCTCAAACCGAACTCTACATGATTGCCGATCTCTCCCGTGTCTGGGTGATTGTTGATCTGTATGAGGATGACATGCCCTGGGTGAGAGAAGGCGATACCGCACAAATGAAGGTAGCCGGTATTCCGGGACGCACATTTACCGGTAAAGTTATCTATATCTACCCGTATCTGGAAGCCAAAACACGCACCGTCAAAATGCGTCTGGAGTTTGATAATCCTGAACTCGCTTTGAAACCCGAAATGTTCGCCAATGTGACTGTGCAGGCAGGCAGGCAAATTGATGCTGTAATCGTACCATCTGAAGCCATTATACGCACCGGTGAGCAGGAGCAGGTGTTTGTACAGCGCTCACCCGGCAATTTCGAGCCGCGCAAGGTGGTGATTGGCATTGATTCTGAAGGCCAGGTACAGATTCTCGAAGGATTGAAGGCTGGTGAAATCGTCGTCACATCCAGTCAATTCCTGATCGATTCCGAATCCAAGCTCAAGGAGGCGACAGCAAAAATGATGGAAGCCACGCAGGCAAAGCCAGCGCCCGCCAGCATGGATATGTCAGACATGCAGATGTCTGATGACATGGATATGGGTAATATGGACATGGGTAAAGGGAAAGGAGTTAAGGGTGAGGAATAATCCTCTTTACACCTTGCCCCTCACTTCTGACCGACGGAGCTGTCCATGATTCGTTCTCTGATTGATGTCTCGATACAGAACCGCTTTCTGGTACTGATCGCGACATTGCTTGTCTCTCTGGCTGGTTTCCAGGCCATGAAATCAACGCCGCTGGATGCGATCCCTGATCTCTCCGATGTGCAGGTGATTGTGTTCACCGATTTCGCCGGGCAGGCACCGCAGGTGGTGGAGGATCAGGTGACCTATCCGCTGACCACGGCCATGCTGTCTGTGCCCAATACCAAGGTGGTTCGCGGTTATTCCTTCTTTGGTTTTTCGATGGTGTATGTCATTTTTGAGGATGGCACGGATATGTACTGGGCGCGCACGCGTGTGCTTGAATATCTCAACTATGCTGCAGACCGCCTGCCGTCTGGCGTTTCGCCCAAGCTGGG
The DNA here is from genome assembly GCA_030951095.1 of Mariprofundus sp. GTDB lineage: Bacteria > Pseudomonadota > Zetaproteobacteria > Mariprofundales > Mariprofundaceae > Mariprofundus. The sequence goes on from JAUZQI010000021.1 coordinate 2,300, forward strand.
GCCGGATGCCACCGGCGTCGGCTGGGTGTATGAATATGCACTGATCGATAAATCCGGCAGACACGACCTGTCACATCTGCGCTCTATACAGGACTGGTATCTGCGTTATCCGTTACAAACTGTAGAGGGCGTATCCGAAGTCGCCTCGATTGGTGGCTTCGTTAAACAGTATCAGGTGGAACTGAACCCGGATGCACTGCTGGCTTATAATATTCCGCTGTCAAAAATTAAACATGCCATCCAGCGATCCAACAACGATGTCGGCGGCCGCATGATTGAAATGGGCGAGACCGAATACATTGTGCGCGGCCTGGGTTATATCAAGGGTCTGCGTGATCTGGAAACGATCCCCATTGGCGTGGATGCTCAGGGCACCCCCATTTTTCTAAAGCAGGTGGCCAATATTCATCTGGGGCCGGAACTGCGGCGTGGCCTGGCCGACCTGAATGGCGAAGGCGAGGTTGCCGGTGGCGTGATTATCATGCGCTTTGGTGAGAATGCCCTGGCTACCATTGAACGGGTACGCGAAAAACTGGAAGAATTGAAACGAGGCCTGCCGGAAGGCGTTGAGATTATACCTGTGTATGACCGTGGCGATCTGATTGAACGGGCCGTGGATAATCTGGCTGAAAAGCTGATTGAGGAATCCATTGTCGTTGCCATCATCTGTCTGATCTTCCTCATGCATGCGCGTAGCGCACTGGTAGCCATTATCTCTCTTCCGATTGGTATTCTGATCGCCTTTCTGATTATGGGTTGGCAGGGCTTGTCAGCCAATATCATGAGCCTGGGCGGCATCGCTATTGCCATTGGGGCGATGATTGACGGCGCCATCGTGATGATCGAAAATGCCCATAAACATCTGGAAAAGCTGGGAGACAAGGGCAAGGACTTCAGAGTCCGATGGGATGCCGTGAGTACAGCTTCGCGAGAAGTGGGGCCAGCCCTGTTTTTCAGTCTGCTGATTATTACAGTTTCTTTTTTGCCCGTGTTCACCCTGCAGGCGCAGGAGGGGCGACTGTTTGCGCCGCTCGCCTTTACCAAAACCTATGCCATGGCTGCCGCTGCCCTGTTGGCAGTCACGCTGGTTCCCGTGCTGATGGGCCTGCTCATTCGAGGAAAAATCCCCAGCGAGGAACACAACTTTCTGAATGTATGGATGAAACGCCTGCATGCGCCAGTTTTGGGCCTTGCGATGCGTTGGCGCTCTCTCACCCTGATTGGCGCCTTGCTGCTGCTTGCAGCGACGGCTTACCCGGTGATGAAAACAGGCTCGGAATTTATGCCGCCGCTGGATGAAGGTGATGTGCTTTATATGCCGACGACCTACCCCGGCATCTCGATCACCAAGGCCAAAGAGTTATTGCAGCAAACTGATAAAATTCTGTCAAGTTTTCCTGAAGTCCATCATGTATTTGGCAAGGTGGGACGCGCTGAAACGGCGACCGATCCCGCCCCTCTGGCCATGCTGGAAACAACCGTTCGCTTAAAGCCTAAAGCAGAGTGGCCTGATCCGGCCAAAACGACCAAAGAACTGATGAACGAAATGGATGCGGCCATTAAATTTCCGGGGCTGGCCAATGCATGGACATTCCCGATCAAAACGCGCATCGACATGCTCTCGACCGGCATTAAGACGCCTATCGGCATCAAGGTATCCGGTTCTGATCTGAATGTGCTGGAAAAGGTTGCCGGTAATATCGAGCAAGTTCTGAAAACGCATCCCGATACATTGTCTGCTTTCGCTGACAAGGCGGCAGGCGGCTATTATCTTGATTTCGATATCAAACGTGAAGAGGCGGCGCGATATGGCCTGACCACGGGTGATGTGCAGGATGTAATTCAGTCGGCCATCGG
>JAUZQI010000022.1 GCA_030951095.1 Mariprofundus sp.
CTGGTGGTTTATTATTTTCTGTATTGGAACCATTATCACTGTTAAGCGTCTGCCGCATTTCACATGGCGTCCAGACCACACGATTGCGCATTAAGGAGAGACTCAATGATTAATATGGATAACCCACAATTCGCTATCGGACTGGTTGTCGCCATCGCCTTTCTGGTACCGGTGATCTACGGCCTGTTTGTTGATAATCACAAAAAAGGTACACCTGATCCTCGTAAGAATTCATTCTGATTTAGCGTACTGCTAACTCAGCTTGTGATAGTATCAAGCGCCGCCCAACGGGCGGCGCTTTTTCTATGAATTGAAAATATAGCCTGGAGTATTAGATGAATGCACTGATAAAAATATTTGCCGGTTTGTTTTTATGCATGCAGGTACATGTTGCTCTTGCCATTGAAAATGATGGGCAGGTATATGATCTGGGCATAGAGAGTATGCGTAGCCATGGCTACAGTGTTGGTATTTTTATCTTTTTGTTGATTTCAATCGTTGTTTTTCTGTTTATCCTTGTTGCATTTTGGAAGAATAGCAAAGGCGCTCAAATTAAGCGCGGCGAGAAATTTTTGTTGGGTATGATTGTGGCAGGTGTGTTTATAGCCATTGCATTTGCAGCTGCGCAACTGCTTGACGGTTTCTTGTTCTGAATGGACAATGCCCGGCTACTGCAGATATGTCTTTTGTCCGGTGATATAACAACTGTCTCTACACTGAAATTGGCTATCTGCTTCTTTGTTTCATGTAAATCTGGAGGTTTCCATGTTCGGAATTGAACTACAGGATGGCTGGACCATTTATATTTGGTTGATCAGTGGGGCGGCAATTCTGGTTGGTGTTGTCATCGGTATTCGTTGGGCCGCTAGCAATGAGCAATTTGATGAAGATATCAAATATCTTGTCTTTGATGAAAATGATAAAGACAAGATGGATCCCGAAGAATTTAAAAAGGCTCAGCAGGTGAATAAACAGCAGGAAGAACGCCGAAAAGAACTGCTGGAACAGCGAGAAGCCGAGGCCAGATCGCAAAATCAGTAGTTGGCTAATTTTCGGAACAGGACACTACACTAGATGTTTAAAAATATTTCATGGTTGACTGTTATCAACACGGCCATTCTTCTCTTTGCCGGTGTGTTCATTGTTGCTGTGGTTCAATCTATTCTCGATCCTTCCGAGCCTGATACGACTGAGCGGGGCTTGCCCTATTATACGACGGCCAATGCGGCCTTGGCCCGATCGGGTGGGGAGTTGTATAAACGGCTGCAATGCCGTAGTTGCCATAAGATATGGGCGGTCAAGAATCTGTATGAGACTGTGCCTGCTCCAAATCTTGACGGCATTGGTTCATGGCGTAGTGAAGCGGGGCTGTACCGCTATTTTTCAAGTGAAAATCCACAGTCCATGGTTCCGACACGATTAAAAGAAAAGTTCAAAATGCCATCTTATGCCAAGCTTTCCGAGCAGGACAGGCGGTTATTGGCGGTCTACTTTTCCAGCCTGAAGGTAAGAGGCTGGTACTATGAAGAAACACGCAAGGCTGAACAGAAAAAACTAACGGGGAAATAATGCAACAGCAGCATACAAGCCATAGTAAACATGATCCGAATGCAGCGATGGATATCGCACAGAAACAATGGGGCCCGGCATGGCTCAGAGGCGCCATGGCATTTGCAGTTGGCGGTGCTTTAATGCAGACGGGCTTTGATTTTCTGGATGTGCATCTGGAATGGTTTTCCGGTATCAATAACTATAATGCTGCATGGGTGCTTGCCATGACTGTCTTGCCGGTTGGAACAGGCATCCTGATTGGCATGATTTATGGATATGGCGGCAAATATCTGGCTCATTTTCCACCTGCTGCCGTGCTGATTATCAGCTACTATCAGAGTATGCAGATGCCCGAGCCTGCTGGCATGCATTTGCTGCCTATGGGGTTGATGACTGTGTTTATTATTTTGCAAATGGAATTCTGTGCCGTAGGCGGTTTTTTTGGTGAATTGTTTGTGCGCCGTCGCACCAGCTGGACATCCAAATATGCAAAAAACACTGATTCCGAGCGCCTGCCAGATGACAGGGATTCCTGAACGAACCCAGATGAAAGATCCGCAGTCAAAATATTCTCGGTCAAAACCACGGGTTATCAAGCGTCCTGAAGTTTCCGCACAGGAAAGACGCCGTCGCAAAGGGTTGCTGATGGCGACACTGATTACCTGCATTACACTGGCTATGATAGGCGGTTCTCTGCATGTGATGAAGCTGGGCTCCATGCGTATGAAGGAGATGCAAGCTAAGGCATCTTACGATGTTTCGGACATGAGCAAACATGTACGTGCTGCCGGTGAAGAAATACATTTACAGACACAGCATGAAGATACCGGTGGTGATACAGCCAGTTATTCAGAGGGTGAAGCCGTTGAACTGCTCTCTGATGAGCAATGGCGCGACCTGGCCTGGATGATCACCATTCCATCGGGCGTATTTACCATGGGTAGCGATGATTCGCGTACTGGTGAACAGAACAGACCTGCACATCAGGTACGCATGTCGGCTTACAAAATTGATAAACATCTGGTTTCACAGGCGGAATATGCACGTTTTGTGGCAGCTAACCACTATCGACCTCCATTGAACTGGGATCAGGGTAAAATCCCACAGGGCCTGAATATGCATCCGGTCACCATGATTTCATGGTATAATGCTCGCGATTATTGCGCATGGGTGGGCAAGCGCTTGCCTTCAGAGGCCGAATGGGAGAAGGCTGCGCGTGGCGATGATGCCCGACGTTGGCCATGGGGTAATCAGATGAGTCCTTCCAATCTGAATACATACTACAAGGTAGGGCATACGACGGCGGTGAATCAGTATCCCCAGGGTTCCAGTCCGTTTGGCGTGTTGGATATGGCCGGTAATGTACAGCAGTGGGTGGCGGATCGATTTTCACCTTATCCCGGTGCAACGGGGAGTCAGAAAGTTTATGAGCCCAAGGCGCTGGATCCCGACTATCATCGCGGTTCTGATGAAAAGGAACGCCTGCTTTACCGGGTGATGCGTGGCGGATCGTGGAAGAGTGATCCGCTGTCCACAACCAGTTATCATCGCAATTATGCTTTGCCCAATTACGCATCGGACTTTTTCGGTTTCCGTTGCGCCATGAATATTGATGCAGCAAAGGAGAAATAACATGGTGTTGATCTGGCGATTGATGCAGCTAACGGGGTTATTGGTGATATGTGGAAACAATGCGTGGGCAGTGGATAGTTATCGCTTTCTGCATGTGACGATTGATACGCCGTGGTTTATTTTTATCTTTCTGTTTTTTCTTGTTTTTTCTCCGATGATTCTATCGGCTGTTATTCACTGGCGTAATGCATTAAAACGCCATGATGATGAGGAAGAGGAGTCCACAAAAGAGGACAACAAGCATGACTAAGCTGCTCTTCCCCCTGATGGCGGTATGGATGATGGCATTGCCTTTGCAGGTCGCGGCTGCACCCGCAACTACCAGCTCATCCCAATCAGCCGAAGCAGTGATGCAACAATTTGCCGGTGATGATGAGGTGAGCCCGCAACGCAAAATTGAAACCGAACGCAAACATCAGATTCTGTTTCTGATGGGCATTTCTTTGCTTGTTCTGCTGTTGATCACTGGCACGTTGGGCATCGCCATGGTGGCGTTTGGCAAGGATGTGTTTCTGCCGCACATGATTTTCGCCGGTCTTAGTTTGACTCTGGCAGCGGTGCATTCTGCCACCGCCATCGCCTGGTTCTGGCCCTGGTAAAGTCAAAAGCATTTCACCACAGAGTACGCAGAGTAACATGAAAGAAAATGGAATAACCCCTGTCTTCATGCTGATGTGGAATCGATTTCATACATTGATCAATGCAGCCACTCTGAATTTTGCTTAAGTTTTTACTCTGTGTAGCTCTGTGGTGAAATGCCTTTCTCAGCTCTTAAAAGAGATCCCTCAATGAATCGGCGCAGGCTTGCATGGGCGCTGCTGTGTTTGTATGGCGCGACCGGAGTGACGGCGCTGGCTTACGAAGTGTTGTGGACGCGCATGCTGTCGCTGATGTTCGGCATCAGTATTTTTGGTGTGGTGTTCACTGTGACGGCATTTATGGCCGGCTTGGGCGTAGGCAGTTTTGTATTAACCGGGCGGGGATTGCGCATGTCAGCGCGGAGGGCCCTGATTTTTCTGGCCATGCTGGAAGGCGGTATTGCGCTGTACGCGCTGGGCCTGCCTTTGATCATGCCGTGGTTGGACGCCGGACTGATTTCTCTGGGTAGCCAGTTATCTCTGTCAGGCTGGCAATCGTTGCAGGGGGGGGCTGTGCTGTTGATGCTGTTCCCGGCGGCATTGGCGATGGGTATGGCATTCACGCTGGCGCTTCGGGCGGCTGTTGCTGTGCAGGTGTCGCTAGCTTCCATGTATGGCGTTAATGCTTTGGGCGGCGCTCTGGGCGCGGTGTTGCCATTGTTTTTATTGCCAACGCTGGGTTGGCGGTTATCGCTGTGGATTATTGCTGCGCTGGGTCTGCTGTTGGCAGGCTCTGTCTGGTTGTTATCACGCGCTATGTCTGCTGAAAATAAGCCAGTCGGTGATGTGCTAACATCTGTTCGGCGTCCTCCATGGCTTGATTTGCTGGCTTATGCCGGAATCGGAGCTGCAGCTCTGATGCTGGAAGTGGTATGGACACGGTTATTCGGCATGGTGCTGCTACGAACCGAGTATATTCTGGCTATATTGTTGCTGGTCTATCTGGTCGGTATTGGCCTGGGCAGCCTGCTGGCGCGACATATGCGAACGAATCTGTGGCTGAATTTATTGCCCGGTCTGGCGGCCATAACTGCTGTGGCTGGCTTGTATGTTCTGGGTCATATCAGTCGCTGGGCAACGAATGCGGATTTTTCTTCACTGACAATAGCCATGCTGAGTGAAGGGGCGGTCGTTGCACTGTGTACGTTGCCGGTCACGTTGTTGCTCGGCGCATGGTTGCCGCTTCTGGCCCGACATTTTCATCGCGAAGAAGCCGGTGGCGGAGGTTGGTGGTACGGGGCCAATAGTTTGGGGGCGGCACTGGGTGCGATGTTGGCCGGATTTGTGTTGTTGTCGTGGCTGGGCAGCGCACTATCATTGTGCGTTGCAGCTTTGTTGTTGTTGATATGCGGCATGCGCTGGGTGACTGATCGCCGCGTTTGGTTGCTCTTGCCAATGCTGTTGCTGCTGATTCTTCCCGTTCGTACCTTGCCTCAGGTATCCGCATTGTTGCCGGCTTTAGCTGATAGCGTGAACCAGTCCATACATGAGGATGCGGTATCCTTAACACATGTGGTCGAACGCCAACAAGGTTTGATGCGCGGTCAGTTGATCCTGTTATCCGATTTACAGCGTATGGATGCATCCAGTGATCCGACGGCTGTTACTGTTCAACGCAATCAGGCGCGGCTGCCACTGTTGCTCCATCCGGAACCGCACTCGGTGCTATTTCTGGGTTTGGGTACCGGGATTACAGTTTCGGGTTCTTTATGGGTAAGCGATTTACAACGCACTGCGGTAGAATTGTCTGCCGGCGCTATTATAGCTGCTGCCGATTCGTTTGCACCGGTAAATGGTGATATCAGTCGCCATGCCAGCATTAAACACGATGATGCACGTCGTTTTCTGCGCAGTGATACAAACCGTTATGATGTGATTGTCGGTGATCTGTTTCATCCGGATATGGTAGGTCGTGCCAATTTATTATCTCTACAACAGTTTCAACGCGTGCATGAGCGGCTGAATACCGGTGGTATCTATGCACAGTGGCTGGCTCTGAATCAGTTTGATGTGGGCTCAATTGAGGTGGTGATGGAAACATTCCGCCACGTGTTTCCGCATGCATCGGTATTTATCGATGGCTATCGCATGGCACTGATCGGCATGCGTGACAGCAGTATCTCTGTGCCGAAACTATTGAATCGGTTTAATGCATTGCCTGAACCCCGGCGTAGTGATGCCACGGGCGGCGAAGGTTTGTGGACGTGGTTGGGGCGCTACTGGGGGCAGATTCCACCATTAGATGCGGCATTGCAGGATGAATGGTTACCGGTGATCGAATTCTCATTGCCACGTGCGCGTTATAGTGGTGGCTCGGATGTGATGGCAATGTGGCGCTGGCTGCTCAGTTGGCGAGTTGATGATGCAGTGGCCGTGCATGATTTGAAGGTGTCAGAGCAGAATATCGAGCCATTCAGACGTGCCCGGGTGGCTAGCGGTCTGGATGTGCGTTTGTGGATGGCGGAGTTGAGTGGTGATGAACGGCGAGTGATTCAAATGGCAAAACTGGCGAATCACGCCAACCCGAAAGATCGCTGGCCTGCATTTGCGCTGGCGGATCGAATGTTTGATTCACTGGCACACACGGCCCCGAATGGTTTATCACGCAAACAGGCATTGCATCGTATTCTGGGTTTACGACCCGATCATGAGGGAGCACTCAGGGCCTTGATTGAGCTGGAACTGCAAGCTGGGAATATTCAGGTAGCCCATGCACTTAAGCAGCGCTTACAGACAATTAGTCCGCTGGCAAAAGATTAATAACGGTTTGCTACCAAAAACGTGGAAATTTTTATAGAGGCGGTATGTGACTCCTTTGACTGGAAAAATACCCCCTAAATCGACCTTAAATATTTTCATTTATGATCGCGTAAAGTGCAAGGGTTGATGGTATTTTTACTCAAAAGGCATGCATATAACAGGCAAAGAACAATGGTTCGCTCTCACATGATTAAATTACAAAAATTGTTTGCACGAGTTATGAAACACTTTAACCATCCAAAAATCACTTATGCCGTATGATTGGTTACCGGGTTAATAGCTCCGATATGGGAGCAAAAAATGGAGGAAACTCCTGTTTTTCGCTCATTGAGGAATCGACATTGCAGGGCTAGCTTGCCGAGTTTGAAAAATTGGAGGGGCGACAGATCGAAAGTCCCCTGAATTAGCCTAAAAAAGGAAGCGAAACCATGACAAGAAAGTTTAATTTCAGTGCTGGACCGGCAATGTTACCGACAGCCGTAATGGAGCGCGCGCAGCAGGAGATGCTGGATTGGAATGGCTCAGGCATGTCTGTGATGGAGATGAGCCACCGTGGCAAAGAGTACATGTCCATTGCGACAAAAGCAGAGCAGGATCTGCGCGAGGTGATGTCGATCCCTGATAATTACAAAGTGCTCTTCATTCAGGGCGGCGCCTCTGCCCAGTTCACAATGATTCCGTTGAATCTACTGGGCGATAAACAGAGCGCTGATTATATCAATACCGGTGTGTGGTCGAAGAAGGCGATTGCTGAGGCCAGGCGCTACTGCACCGTGAATATCATTGCAGATACTTCGGATGATGGTTTTACCACCGTGCCTGCGCAGTCAGATTTGAAACTGAATCCTGATGCGGCCTATGTTCACTATACACCGAACGAAACCATCGGTGGCGTTGAGTTCGACTATATTCCGGATACCGG
>JAUZQI010000023.1 GCA_030951095.1 Mariprofundus sp.
ACAAAAACGATATACTTATCAGACAATCAAGGTCTTTCAGTTTTAAGGGGTGATGATAGGCTTTCATTGGCTGGTTTATTGTTTTGGCTCTTTCTCACTGACACATTTTGGCCGAACCGCGATGGTCGCATAACGGCCAAAAGTGGTCATTCAGGTTTACTCATTTATGCCCTACTAGAAGAACCTGCGTTAGTTAACTGCTTTCTCAATAACCAGAACCAACTACATCCTTAATTAATTTTTGTATATAAGCATCCTCGAATTTAATCTGATATCGATCACTTTTCACTTCAATTTGAATTGGCCTATTATCTGAACCAAAGCGACTAACGTGCGTGACAAACCCCTCAGCATTATTTAAAGGCTTGCAATGAAAGAAGTGTATTAGCCATTTATAGTCCGTATCAGGCACTTCTATTGGGGCACTCTTATCAATATCAAACAAAGGGTCCACAACATAAAGGCGGTCTCCACCTGAATCTTTGCTCCAATCACACACAAGTATTCGAAGTCGCTCCCCTTGATATGAACTTTTGATAAATCGAGGGGAAGATTCAATTTCAAATTCCCCATCATCTAACTCTCTAATTGTCCAGAATAGGTGCATAACATCTGAGACTTTTTCAAAAGATTTCCCTCGGAGGTATGCAACTTCAAATCCACCACCCCATCCTTCTGTTATTCCCTCGCCTTTCATCACTTGATTACCGAATGCTGTACTCGTGAAACCCATTACTCGCCCAAGGCTCTCTTCTAGGCTTGTATATTCCCCTTCAATATGACCATCCTTAATACGTTCTATTGTCTGAATAAATTTTGGCGTTCCTGTACCGCCAACTTGTACGTCTTCTAGACTATCCAGCTCAAACATGGGGATATTACGATTTTTTCTCCAAAATCCTTTTGTCTCATAGTCATATAGGTATGCAATACAGTCGAGATCATCCATCTTTTCAATTGGGTATTGGTCAAGAAGCTCTTTAAACTCTTTTACCGTTACGGTTCGCCCTCCACATTTCTTATGTAAATGACGAATTAGAGCCCGTGCTTGATACTTTCTACCAGTCCAAGCGATGCAAAAGTTTTCAGAGATTATATTTACTTTCTGTGAAAGCCCCACTACCTGCAATTGAGAATCTTCGCCTAAATAAGTATTAACTGAATGGAGGGATGGAATCGACACACTTGGAAGGTCATCATCTTTTGTCTCGCGTGATATCAAGAGGTCACCTAGAATGATGGGAATTTGATTAACACGCATCGCAGCTATTAAAGTCATGGCTTCCCTCCCCAAGGTTTGATTCAAGCAACTTATCGTATAGTAGGTTTGACAAATGGCCACTATTGGCCGAACTAGGACGATAGCGGCTTTTGTTGAAAATCGTCAACGATGGTTTTTTCTGCTGAAAATTTGAGCTGGTTGAAAGTTGGCGCGGTACATCATATAGATCCGGAAATTATTCCCGGACGGATTTCCTTTGGGCGTTATCTCCGGCTGTCCATAATGGTGCTGTAGGAACTGGTGATTTGATGCATTTGTTCTTCCGCAAATTTTATGAAACTGTCAGGGAGTCCTTTTGAGGCAAGCTTGTCAGGGTGATATTCGATGCACTTTTTCCGGTAGGCGCGTTTGACCTCCACATCGCTATGATCGGGTGTGCATCCAAGAACCTCGTAGCATTCGCTGATATCCGCTTTCTGGCCCTGAAACTCTTCTCTGAAACGGTTATAGATCGAACTGTCCAGCCCAAGGTGAGACGGGATTTCCTTGAGAATTAACTCTTCTGCGTGATGCAGTTTCTGGTCCGCGAATGCTACGGCAAACAGCAGTCGGTAAACCATTTCCCGCATCTGCTGGTTCTGCATCACCTGTTTGTACTGACTGGCGTAGTCATAAATGGAATAGTCATCATTAAGGGCATTATTGAAAATATCCCGGGCAGCCTTTCTATCCTCGGCATCCATGTTCATCCTGGTTTTGGCGATGTGGTTGATCAGCTCCGCTTCTTCACTGCTTACCTTGCCGTCCGCCTTGGCCATTTTTGCCAGCATGGAAAACAGCGATACGAAAAAGACAGTTTGCGCTTCCCGTTGCCCTGTCATGGCAACCTTTGCATGGCCAACGGAATGGCCGATCCAGGCGCCAATACCGGCTCCGATTGGGCCACCGATTACCATTCCGATTCCCGCGCCTATTCCTGCTCCAAGCCATGACATAATGATGATCTCCTGATGAATTTGTGTAATTTGCGTTTGTAACAGGGTGAAGCTTTCATGATTTAATCATGCTCGCAAGGAGCATTCGGAAAACCTGGTGTTCTGATGTGGCGTTATACTTATCGAGCCAATCCATCAGTGTTGAGCAGAGGGATCAGCGCTTGATTGGCATCCGGCATGGGGTAGTTAGATAGCCTGGAGCGTTTCACCCATGCGTGCGGGGATTCGCAGGCAAGGGGACTAATATCTTCACACAGGCAGCTGAACAGATGGAAATGCAGCAGACAGTCCGGATATTCAAAATCGTGATTGCCGAGCAGATGCCAGTCTGTTCCGCTGAGGCCGGTTTCTTCCTTGAGCTCGCGGATTGCGGCTTCTTTTGCCGATTCTCCGGCTTCGACTTTACCGCCGGAGAAGGACCACAGACCACCACAATGCTGGTTCTGATTCCTTTTCAGCAGCAGAAGATTCCCTTTGCAGTCAAAGGGCGCAACAAGCGCAATGACCCGTTCCTTCAGGTTCGGTACTCAGCATTAATGGTGATATATTCGTGGGTCAGGTCACCGGTCCAGATAGTGGCAGATGCATTACCCATACCCAGGTTGAGGGTGATGGCGAATTCAGATTTTGCAAATACAGCCATGCCGGCTTCATCACAGTAATCAGGATGCAGGTTGCCATTTTCCATCATCACGACATCGTCGCATTTCAATGAGATTTTATCTGCATCAAAAGCAATGCCGGCATTGCCTGCGGCAGCAATAATGCGGCCCCAGTTGGCATCGGAACCGGCAAACGCGGTTTTGACCAGGGGTGAGATGGCGATGGTACGACCAACATGGCGCGCTTCATCCTCAGTGGTGGCACCTTCGATGTTCAGGGTAACAAACTTGGTTACACCTTCACCATCGCGTACAATCAATTGCGCCAGTTCAATACACACATCGGTTAGTGCGCTTTCAAATTCAGATGTATCCTGTAGTGGTTCATGGCCTAGTCCGATACCGCTGGAGAGTAGATAAACGGTGTCATTGGTAGAGGTGTCACCATCCACACTGATGGAATTGAATGATTTTCCGACAGCACGGTTCAGCATGGGTTGCAACTGCTGGCGGGTCAGTGGCGCATCGGTGGCGATAAACCCCAGCATGGTAGCCATATTCGGGTGAATCATGCCGCTGCCCTTGCTGATACCAGTGATGGTGAAATTGCCAACGCGGCGCGAAGCCCATTTGGCAAAGGTGTCGGTGGTACGAATGGCGTTGGCGGCTGTATGCCAGTCAGCATCACAGGCAGCGGCCTCTTCAATACCCTCAACAACACGTTCAATTGGAAACGGGGTACCGATTACGCCGGTTGAGGCGGATAATATCTGAGTATCGCTAACGCTCAGGACTTTGGCAGCAGATGCAATCATCATCTGCGCCCATTCTTCTTCACGAATACCAGTGCCGGCATTGGCATTGCCGCTGTTGGCTACGATGCCGCGAATCTGTGTTCCATGTTCATTCACGGCCTGCTCGCCCAGGTCGACACAGGCTGCACGCAGGCGGTTCTGTGTAAATGTGCCGGCAGCATGGCAGTCCACTTCGGCGGCAATGATGGTCAGGTCAGTGCGTTTTCCTTTCAGGTCAGCTGATTTCACGCCGCATGATGCTGTACCGATTGTGAAGCCGGGGACATTCAGTGCGGGTGCAAGCGTGGGCTGGTTAACAGGCATAATTATCGTTTTCCAGTTGGATGGAGCATAAGTTGCTGATTCAGCAACTTATGCTCTACGGCCATGGCACTGTTTGTATTTTTTGCCGGAACCGCACGGGCACGGGTCATTGCGACCGACCTTCGGTTGTTCGCGCTTGTAAGTGGTTTGCGGCTCCTGAAACTCATTTTCTGTACCGTGGCTATAGGTGACCGGCATACTTTCCTGTGGTTGTTCAACAACAGGGGCTGGCTGTTCCACCTCCACCTCTACACGGTGTAGGGCGACCATGGTTTCTTCTCGTACGCGTCCGAGCATGCTTTCAAATAATTCGAACGATTCGCGTTTGTATTCCTGAATCGGCTGTTTCTGGGCATAACCACGCAGGCCGACGCTCTGGCGCAGGTGATCCATGGCCAGCAAATGCTCTTTCCAGAGGTGATCAAGAATTTGCAGCAGTAAATATTTCTCAAAGCTGTGCATCTGTTCCGCACCGGTGATGGTTTCCTTGGTGGCCATATGTGCCTTCAGGGCTTCGAAAAGATGTACAGCCATATCTTGGCTGGTTTCCACCGTGTCACTTTCCATCCATGCCTGCGGATCAGCTTCGACACTTAAACGCTCTTTCAGGGCATCACGCAATTCATTCAGTTGCCACTCTTCGGGATGCCCTTCGACAAACTCATGTTGCAGGCGACCGGCATAGTCGGCTTGTATATCTTCGATCACATCATGCACATCATCAGCTTCCAGCAGTTCACGGCGCTGCGAATAAATCACATCGCGCTGCTGATTCATCACATCATCATATTCCAGCAACTGTTTGCGAATATCAAAGTTGCGGCCTTCCACTTTCTTCTGCGAATTTTCAATGGCCTTGGTCACCCAGGGATGCTCAATCGCCTCGCCCTTTTCAAAGCCCATCTTGGTCAGCATGGACTGCATCTTTTCACCGCCGAAAATGCGCATGAGGTCATCTTCCAGCGACAGGTAGAATCGGGTCATCCCCGGATCACCCTGACGACCGGATCGGCCTCTGAGCTGATTATCAATACGGCGGGATTCATGCCGTTCGGTGCCGAGAATATGCAGGCCGCCGGCTGCCACTACTTCGAGATGCTCGGCCTGACAGGCTGCTTTGATTTCTTCGGCTTTGCTTTCGCGTTCAGCGCCGGATATTTTGCCCGGCAATTGGGCGATTAACATATCCGGATTGCCTCCCAGCATAATATCGGTGCCGCGACCGGCCATATTGGTGGCGATGGTGACTGCATTTTTACGCCCGGCCTGCGCCACGATTTCCGCTTCGCGCTCGTGATGTTTGGCATTTAACACTTCGTGCTTGATGCCTTTTTTCTTCATCTGCTCGGACAGATATTCGGATTTTTCAATCGATACCGTGCCGACCAGCACCGGTGCGCCGGTTTTATGCGCCACTTCGATATCGGCGATAATGGCTTCGTATTTATCTTCGCCATCGCGATAGATCAGATCGGGCAAGTCCTTACGAATCATTTCCTGATTGGTCGGCACGATGACCACTTCCAACTTGTAGATTTTCTGGAACTCTTCGGCTTCGGTATCAGCTGTGCCGGTCATGCCGGCCAGCTTGTCGTACATACGGAAATAATTCTGGAACGTAATCGAAGCCAGAGTCTGGTTTTCCGGTTGCACCGTCACCCCTTCCTTGGCTTCCAGAGCCTGATGCTGGCCATCGGAATAACGACGCCCCGGCATCATGCGGCCAGTGAATTCATCGATAATAATCACTTCATTATCGCGCACGATATAATCCACTTCACGCGTGAATAAGGTGTTGGCGCGCAACGATTGGGTGGCGGCATGCATCAGGTTGACGTTTTCCGGGTCGTACAGGCTGCCATCTTTCAGCAGTCCGGCTTCACGGAAGAGTTGTTCGACATGATCATTACCGGTTTCGCTATAGGAAACCGCCTTATCTTTTTCATCCTTGTCGTAATCTTCGGGGTTCAGTTGCTTGATCAGTTTGTCGGCCTGTTGATATAACTCGGTGGCCTGCTCGGCCGGGCCGGAGATAATCAACGGCGTGCGCGCTTCATCGACCAGAATGGAATCCACTTCATCGACAATGGCGTAATGATGGCCGCGCTGTACCAGCTCCTCGCTGGAAAAAGCCATATTATCGCGCAGATAATCAAAACCGAATTCGTTGTTGGTACCGTAGGTGATATCACACGCATAGGCATCGCGACGTTCATCATTGCTGATGCCATGCACGATTACGCCGGTGGACAATCCCAGAAAACCGTACAACTGTCCCATATATTCGGCATCGCGACTGGCCAGATAATCGTTCACTGTCACCACATGCGCGCCTTTGCCGGACAGTGCGTTCAAATACACGGACAGGGTGGCCATCAGCGTTTTACCCTCACCGGTTTTCATTTCCGATATTTTGCCCTGATGCAGAATCAGGCCGCCGATCAGTTGCACATCGAAATGGCGCATGCCCAGCACACGAACGGAGGCTTCGCGAACTACGGCAAAGGCTTCGGGTAACAACTCATCGACTGATTCGCCCTGTTCAAGGCGATTACGGAACGCTTCCGTTTTGGCAGCCAGTTGCTCGTCGGACAGTGCTTTTGTTTCACCTTCCAGTGCATTGACCTTATCTGTGATTGGCCACAACTCTTTAAGCAAACGGTCATTGCGACTGCCAAACAGCTTGGTGAGGACTTTTAACATAACGATTAGTACTCCAGAGATATGAACATGAACAAACAACGCGCGTTAAGGCCGCGCAACCTAGCATGTGCGGCTACACGCACCAAGCAAGGCTTAAAATTTGTAGGGCAGGGGAAAGTCGCACGTTTTTCTGTATGCGCTGAATTAGTGCCTGGAGATGCTTGTCCGGCGTTTCCGGATCACAGAAAATTTCTGATACGTTGCATGCCTTCACGGATATCATCGAGCCCGGTAGCATAGGAAAAGCGTACATATTCATCCGCCTTGAATGCTCCAAAATCCTCGCCCGGCGTGAGTGCCACCCCGGCATCTTCCAGCAATCTCCAGCAAAATTGGCGCGAATCACGGGTGATGCGGCTGACATTGGCATAGATGTAGAATGCACCTTGCGGTTCCACGACAACATCAAATCCCAGTTCGGGTAACGCGGACAGCAAATATCTGCGTCTTTCATCATAGGCCAGACGCATGGTTTCAACCGCGCCATCTGCTGTCAGTGCCGCCAACGCTGCATATTGTGACAATGTCGGTGCGGCAATAAAAATATTCTGCATTACACGGCGGCAGGCATCGATCAGTGCTTCCGGCACAATGATCCAGCCAATGCGCCAGCCGGTCATGGCCCATCGCTTGGAAAAGCCGTTGACGACAATAGCCTGATTATTGAATTCCAGTGCGCAGCGCGCCTTTGCACCGTATGTGAGGCCATGATAAATCTCGTCGGAAATCAGATAACCGCCATGATTGCGACATGTTTCGGCCATAGCGGACATGACGTTATCTTTGATGAGTGTCCCTGTCGGGTTGGATGGATTGATGATCACGGCCGCACGCGTGCCTTGCCGCCAGTTTTCCTCAAGCAGTGCAGTGGAGAGGTGATAGCGTGTTTCCGGCCCGACCGGCACATTAATCGCTTCGCCTCCGGCCAGCCGGATGAAATTGCGCTGGCAGGGATAACCCGGATCGGATAGCAGCACCGATTCACCAGCTTCCAGCAATACCGCATAAATCAGGCTGAATGCACCGGATGTGCCGGGTGTAATCAGAATACGCTCGGCCGCCACATCCACACCATATTCCTGTTTGTACCAGTTCGAAAGCGCCAATTGCAGGTCGGGATTGCCGGTGGACGGGGTATAAAAATTATCACCCGTTGCCAGTTGTTGGCGGGCCGCTTCAATCACAGAAGCAGGTGTCGGAAAATCAGGTTCGCCGATTTCCATATGGATAATCTTGCGCCCTGCCGCTTCCAGTTCTTTGGCGCGTTCCAGCAATTGCATCACACGAAAGGGTTCAATCAGATCGATTCTGCGCATGCACGACAGTTTAATGCATACATTACGGTTTGTCCTGAGGGCAATCCTTGGCATAGAGTCGCCAGCATGAGTGAACGACACGATATGATTGTGATTGGAGCCGGTATCAGCGGTCTGGCGATGGCCTTTGAAGCGCAGCAGAGCGGGATGAATGTGCTGGTGCTGGAAAAGGAAAACCGCAGCGGCGGCTGCTTCCATTCAGAAATCGTGCCGGATGAGAGCGGCCCCTTCTGGTTGGAGATGGGAACGCACACCTGCTTCAATTCCTATGGGCGTTTGCTGAAAATACTGCACCAGCTGGATTTGATCGATCAGATGCAGGGCCGTGAGAAGTTGCGTTATCGCATGCTGGCAAACGGCAAACTGGTTTCCATCCCGTCACGGCTACATTTTTTTGAGTTGTTCACCCACGCATGGCGACTGTTTTCTCTGAAAAAAGAGGGGAAGTCCATTGCTGATTATTATGGTGCGCTTGTTGGATCGAAAAATTATGTCGATGTGTTTCGGCATGCCTTTGGTGCGGTATTGTGCCAGCCAGCCGATAACACGCCGGCTGATATGCTGTTTCGCAAACGGCCACGCGATAAGTCCATAAAGCGCAGCTACACCTTTGCCAGCGGCCTGGGGCGTATTATTACGGAACTTGAAAAACGGCTGGTGATTAAAACAGGTCAGAGCATTTGTTCCATTCATCAGCATAAGGCTGGCTATGCCATTGAAACCGGAGATACCATTTATCAATGTGACAAACTGGTTTGTGCCATACCGGCACCTGCTGCATCACGGTTGCTTGAGCATGTCCATCCCGATATTGCCGAACAGCTGGGTTGGGTGAACGAAGTGGAAATCGAATCGGTTGGTGTTGTAATTGACAAGGAAGTGCTGTCGTTGCCGACCATTGCCGGTGTGATTGCCGCTGATGGTGATTTTTATTCGGCAGT
This sequence comes from Mariprofundus sp., assembly GCA_030951095.1. Lineage (GTDB taxonomy): Bacteria > Pseudomonadota > Zetaproteobacteria > Mariprofundales > Mariprofundaceae > Mariprofundus. The sequence continues at coordinate 8,898 of JAUZQI010000023.1, forward strand.
TTCCCGCGATTTTGTGAATCATCCCAATTTGCGAGGATTCACATTCCATTTTAAGCCGGGGCTGCTCAGTGATGAACAAAAGATGGCGCGTATTTGCAGTGTGCTGGGTATTCAACAATCCGACCTGTTGTATGTATTCAACAAAACCAATCGCTTGCCGGCTCCGGAAGTGGGGCACAGCCAGCTTATGGAGGGTCTGGATACATTGGTTTCCGGTAAGGCGTTGGCCCTGATCGGTAATTATTTCAATGGCGTGGCTGTGGAGGACTGTCTGGAACGGGTTGAAAAAGAGTTCAGTCGTTTGTCAGCATTAGTATGAGGTTCCTGTTGATCTGGCCATTGCTGACAGCAGTCAGTCTGTTCATCAGCAGTTGCGGCTTGAATGAAAAGATCGATGTCATGCTGGAATGCCCGTCCCCTTCCGGCAAAAAAATAGCGACGGTGTATCGCATTTCTACTGGTGACAGACCGGGAGATCAGGAAATGAAAATCAATGTGCGCCCGGCCTCAAGCGCATTTGATCATGGTATGCACAGTTTTTCATTCAGGCACGGTTATGATGCCGTGATTCACTGGAACTCGGATCATGAAATTCGTGTCGAATTTCCCGCATCTTCCGAAATCACCGAACAGGAACCGATTATTTTCGGTACCAGTCAGACATTCAGTTCGACCGATACCATTCAGATGAGTTATCAGGAGAAGCCATCGGAGCATGGTTATTTCATGATCGAGCAGCGCTGCTTTAATTAGAGCCTTCTCAAGAATCTGCCGGGCGATTCAGCACCGCCACCTAAGGAAGCGCTGATCAAACCATGATTCACGATCCTGCATGTGAAATGAACGATTTTTTCGTTAAAGATTTGAGCCGTAGCTGTGCTATGCCTTGCAGTCTTTGCCTTGAACTCATCCATTTCCCATTGCGGTCTCATCAAACCGGATTTAATCAGCACTTCCCTAAGCGAAAACCCAGGGAAAACTCACGGCAGTTGGTGCTACTCAATACTTAACCGGACAGCAGTGAAAACTGCTTATTGTTATTTTCAGTGGCAATGTTTTTAAGGGCGACCTAAAGTGTTTATGGCTTCCACAGATACTGGAACCAGCACAACATCATCCTGCTCCTGAAATTTCAGTGGAAACAGGCCTCGTGAACAGGGCCCGGACAAACATTCACCAGTCAACGGATGAAACTGGGCTCCATGTGTATGACAAATAAGACGCTCGCCATCATCGCTGTAAAATTGACCGGGAATCCAGTCCAGCGGCGAGCCGGCATGCGGACAATGATTTCGCCATGCCCGAAGCTCACCCTGAAAACAGGTCAGAAAACCCTGTTCTTCGAGATCCATGCGCTGCCCATCCGGAAGTTGAATGGCTGAACGTAACGAAAAACATATCGCCTGTCCTTCGCAGGGTCGGTCAACCTGCTGCCAGCTTATTTGCTGATTCATATGACCTGCATCATTGTTGAATATCTGTGTGAATTAATCTGGAACAACAGGGACCAAAAACAGGGGCGGCCGCCCGTCGGCGACCGCCAGCGGCTCAAGAGAACCGCTAATAGGGTGTATACTATTGTTATAGCCAATAAGTCGCACATTGTCAATGTCACCCTTCTTGAGGACTCTATTCGTATACAGCGCGCAGACCTTGTAAATAACGGGCCCCTCTCGTCGTTCGCCCTTCAAAAACAGCCTCAGGATTTTGACCAAGAGCCTGTTCTGATTCGTTGGCATAGGCTTGTTTGGCATCTTCACTCATTTTGGCCCAGTCGGAAGCATCTACAATACCATCATCGGTCAGGTCAAATTTTG
>JAUZQI010000024.1 GCA_030951095.1 Mariprofundus sp.
TTGAAACATACCACCATCTTCATGAACTTCGCTATCATTTGCCGTTGAATCATCAACATACTGTGCGGCATACGCCACAACCTTGGCATCTTTCACTCTTAATCCAGCCGCCCTTGCCAGCGCATATGTGCCGTAATAGTGCATATCTTCTTGCATTATAACTCCCCTGATATGTTTGATTGTACAACAAGCTTATTTGAGTCCATACAGGTATGGGTACAAGGAAAAAAATCCATGTATTTTATTGAAATAGCTTGCTGACAGTCTTCCCCTGTCTTCCGTGGTAAATAAAACACGGAAGACACAGCCAAGGTGTCCCGATTGACCTTGCGCGTCAATGAAAATGAAGTGTCACCCAAGGCTGAGAAGCGATGGATCAGGTACAAAAATGCTCGTTCATACCGAAGTAAAAACGATAGAGATATCACTCTCCCTGCATGTTGCTTTTCAGAGTACCCTTAATTAAAACAGTGCTTCAACACAGAATATAGATAACAGGTATCCAGCCGCCCTGCCAGCTCACGAATCGAATGCATGGCAAATGTCGGCACACCCACATCCACTGTAGAGACACCCAGTTCATTGGCAGTGATCGGGCCAATCGTGCTGCCGCAGGCCATGTCGGAGCGCACTACGAACGATTGCACCGGCACATCTGCCAGCTCACACCAGTGTTTGAACATGGCACTGGTTTCACTATTGGTCGCGTAGCGTTGATTCGCATTGCTTTTAATCACCGGCCCCGCATTGATGATCGGGCCATGATTGGCATCATGTTTGTCAGCATAGTTGGGGTGAACAGCATGGGCATTATCCACTGAGATCATCAGACTCGATGCCATCGTGCGCGAAAGACTCTCATCACTACCGCACAAACGAGTCAACACGGATTTCAGAAAATTCCCCTGCGCACCGGCAGCCGAGACACTGCCAACCTCTTCATGATCATTACAAACCAGCAGAGCATTCTGTTTGCCTTTGTTATCGATCAAGGCCATCAGACCGGTATAACAGCTGAGTAGATTATCGAGCCTGGCAGCAGCGATAAAATCATCGTTCAGACCAACGATTGCGGGCGGCTGAACATCATAAAAGCTCAATTCATAATCGAGCACCTTCACAGCTTTCGCACCACTGGCATTCACCTTCTCAAGCAACAGGTCATTGAAACTCACACCGTCACTGTTTTCCGGCAAATTCATCAATACCGGTGGCAGATCAGTCTGCTTGTTGATCTTGCGATTCTCATTGGCTTCACGATCCAGATGAATCGCCAGGCTAGGAATCACCGCAATAGCCTTTTGCCAATCAATCAACTGGTGTTCTATTTGACCCTGTTCATCCAGATAGCTGACTCGTCCGGCGAGCGACAGATCGCGGTCAAACCAGGGATTCAGCAGAGCTCCGCCATATACCTCAACACCCAGCTGCAGGTAGTGATTGGTAGTAATTTCAGGATTGGGTTTCACTTTCAAACATGGGCTGTCGGTATGTGCACCCACCATATGTATACCATGCTCAACCAGAGACTGGTTTAAACAAAAGGCAATAATCGATGAATCATTGCGCGTCACAAAGTGGCGCCCCTGCCCGCTTTTCACAGACCACTGCTCTTTTTCTTTTAAGCGTTCAAAGCCTGCAGCCTCCAGTTTTTCAACCATCATTTGCACTGCGTGAAAAGGAGTCGGTGACCTTTTGATAAAATCCAGCAAACCATTCACGAATTCTTCGTTCTGCATCAGAGCCCCTTAACCAACATATTTTCCAGCGCACTATGGTAACCAGAACGCCTGAGACAGTTCACTTATTTATCAAACGCTCACTCAGATGATGCAACAATCAAGCCGCCCCGCAGCTATCTATCCTGATGGCGTTTGGGCAAAACCCAGTTCGGGCGCACGTAATGGCAGGTATAACCGCCCGGATACTGCTGCAGATAATCCTGGTGTTCGGCTTCGGCTTCCCAGAAATCGCCCGCAGCGGCAACTTCCGTAACAACCTTTCCGGGCCATAAGTTGCTCGCTTCAACATCGGCAATAGTGTCGAAAGCGACCGCTTTCTGTATCTCATCGACATAATAGATGGCCGAGCGATACGATAATCCGCGGTCGTTACCCTGACGGTCCGGTGTCGTGGGATCGTGAATCTGAAAAAAGAATTCCAGCAGTGTCCTATATGAAAGTACTCCGGCATCAAAAATAATTTCAATGCCTTCGGCATGGCTGCCATGATTGTGATAGGTCGCATTTTTAACATCGCCACCGGTGTAACCCACACGGGTGGAAGTCACACCGGGAAGTCTGCGGATTAAATCCTGCATACCCCAGAAACACCCGCCTGCAAATACTGCGCGCTGCAATGCCATTCAGATATCCTCAACCTGGTCGAGATATTCGCCATAACCCTGCGCTGCCATGTCGTCCCGGTGCACAAAGCGAAGCGATGCGGAATTGATGCAGTAGCGCAGCCCTCCACGCTCTGCGGGGCCATCGGGGAACACATGCCCCAAATGACTGTCACCATGGCTGCTGCGCACCTCGGTGCGTATCATGCCGTGGTTGTTATCCCGTAACTCGTTCACGAAAGCCGGCTCAACAGGTTTGGTGAAACTCGGCCAGCCGCAACCCGACTCATACTTGTCGGTTGAGGCAAACAGCGGTTCACCGGAGACAATATCGACATAGATGCCCGGCTCTTTGTTGTGCAGGTATTCACCCGTACCGGGAGGTTCCGTGCCATTTTCTTGCGAAACGCGATACTGCTCGGGTGTTAAGGCTTTGATGGCATCGTCCAATTTCTGATATTTCATAGTTTCGGATCTTCCTACAGATAACAGCAGTATGTCCAGAATCGGGAACTTCATCATTCAGGACAGCCGGTGCCAGTTCATACCTCCCGCATAAGCATGAGTAATCAGGAAAGTAACTCGGGTTATGCGTGAACCCGTACCGGCCCCGCGCTTATATTCCAAGGTGGCACAAAGGTAGACAAGGCACCGCCTGTGAATTCCGGAACATAGTTACTTGTTTCCCCTCACATCATCGATCAAGCCAATATTCTGGTCTGCGATGCTGATGCGCAATGGCAAGTATCTCTTTTCCACTCATCGTCGATTGAACGCGCTCATCTATTGCCAAGAGTGCTACTGATTGCTCATAGAACAAAAAAAACACCCCGCTGTTAGGCAAGGGGATCAGCAAAGGTGTTGATTTTAAATCTTTATCTGACCTAAACACTGGCGTTTTCAATAACTTAGAGACAAAAAGACTCAGCAAGATATCTTGCTGAGTCTTTTTCTTTGTAACTAACTGATTTTCTTGATAAAA
>JAUZQI010000025.1 GCA_030951095.1 Mariprofundus sp.
AGAGCAAGCTGAACTGTATCGTCTGAAAGAAGAGAACAAACGCCTTCGTATGGAGCGAGAAATCTTAAAAAAAGCGACGGCCTTCTTTGCCGGAGAAATAGTAGTTCCGGGGACATGGTACATAATTATTTCACAACCACTGACCGTCCGGGTTTGGCCGAACTTAGCCGGTCGCTATGTTGAAGGACCCTGCAAATCGCCCCTATATCGACCTATTGTTGAGATCCATCCTTTTGAAGGATTTTCGTGCCTCCCATCTTCCACAGCACAATACCACCGGGCAGGGCAGCGATAAACAGCACCAGCACCCACAAAGCCGCCATTGCCCCGGCTGCTTCAGCAGAAGCACCAAACCATGTGGCCAGCCCCACATATCCGGCTTCCCGAATACCGAAGCCGTTAAAGGAAACAGGTAAGGCTGAAGCCAGAGCAATCACACAAACCATAAACCCGTAAGCGAACCATGACATCTCCATTCCAACCGCCATACCCAGCAATACATGCGCCTGTACGACCAGTATTTGAAACAAAATGGATACGGGCAGACTTTTCCACCAGGCAGTTTGGAATGCAGGAGTACTTAATGGTAACGATTTCCAGCCGGATAATTTACCACTCCAACCTGATTCTGCCAGCCGAGGCCACCACCATGGTGCTGTCAGAAGTATCACGAAAAGCGCCACCAGTCCGGCATTCCATGCGACAAACCACAGCAAGGGTATTTCAAGAAACAACATACAGAATGAGACGACCAGCCCCAGCCCCACAACCCCATTCACACGTTCCATAATTACGCTGGCTGCGGCAGGCCAGCCAGCATTTTCTCTGCCTTTAGCCAACAACCAGCCGCGCGCAACATCACCACCGATAATAGAGGGTAGAAACAGACTCAAAAACATCCCGAGGAAATAAATCTGAATTTTTCTCGCGGCAACTACCGTGATCCCCAGACCGCGCGCTAACCATGTCCACCGGATCGCTGAAAACACCTGACCAACAATCAGACAACATGCAGCCACAGCGACCAGCTGCCAGTCAGCTGTTTTCAGCAATGTAAAGATATCGGAAAGATTCAGCAACCAGCCCAGATAAACCAGCAGCAGGGCTGAAAGCAGCAGTTTAATCCACAGCATGGAGATAAATGACGTCAGGTACGGGAGATAAAAGAGGTCAGCGTGAAGCGACAGGCTATTTCACACTTCACGTTTCATCGTCTTCTTCACGTATGCGATAATGGCGGCGGCCCGTTGACTCGTAATAGATACGCGTCTGCATTTCCTGAATCAGCCCGATGCCAAACAGAAGAATACCGGTAACAATCAGTAAAGAGCCCAGTTGTAACATGGGTCGAGCAGCCAATTCTGCTCCAAATAACAGTTTATCCAGCGCCAAATACAGGTCAATAAACAGACCACTGACCAGTGAGATTATACCGGCAGGCCCGAACAGTTGCAGTGGCCGATCCGTAAAACGCTGGAAGAATACGATCAGCACCAAATCAACCAGCACACGAATAGTGCGCCCGATACCATATTTACTCTCGCCGAAGCGGCGTGGCCGATGGTTGACCACTTCCTCACCTATCCTGGCACCGTAAAGATCGGCTAGCGCCGGCAGGAAGCGATGCTGTTCACCGTAAATACGTAGATTCTTGGCCACATCGGCACGCATCAGTTTCATCGGGCAACCGTAATCATGCATACGCACCTTGGTACTACGACGGATTAAGGCATTGGCAATTTTAGAAGGAAGATTGCGTGACAGGCTGGCGTCCTGACGATCCTTGCGCCAGCCATTGACCATATCCAGATCATCCTGATGCATTCGCTCCAACAACTTCAGAATATCGCCAGGATCAGTCTGCAAATCTCCATCCATATACACAATATACTGGCCCTTTGCCCGTTCAAAACCGGCACTCATCGCTGCTGTCTGGCCGAAATTTCGTCTGAGTTGAATCAGCACCACCCGATCATCTGCCTGACGCGCTTTTTTTGCAGCTTCGACTGTGCCATCATCGGAACCATCATCGACTAAAATCAATTCGTACGCATGACCATTCAGTTTCTCTGCCACTTCGGCAACCAGCAGTGGAACATTTTCCTCTTCCCGATATAGCGGTACGACAATCGAAATCATTGATTCGGGCATTACCTCTCCTTTTCTGTCGGATTACTTCCGGATGCTTGCGGTTGCAAGCTCACAAGCAGTAGCCAGTGACGTGCATACATCCCATGTACGCGGGCATGCACAATAAGATAGGGAATAATCTCTTTTGGCAATAGTTCAAGCGCATTCTGGGGCATAACAACGGACTTGCCAGCTACCAGCCACTCACCAACTCGCCCTACATCTGTCAACATCGGCAGACGACCACCGTGATAAAACAGCAAAGACGGTTGGAAATAATGAAACGTCGCCAACTCACTGCCATCAAATCCTGCTTCAGTTGCCCTGGCAGCCAGGGACATACTGATTTTATTGTGGTCAATCCCTTTTACCGACCAGCCGGCCAGCAACACCATCGACACAGCCATGGCTGCTACCAGGATAAGGCCTCCCCACCCTGATTGTTTATTTCTTTTCCACACCAACCAGGCTGAGGACAAGACCACCGGTAACATGGCCAGAATATAATATCCCTCGCCCGGCCATTGCTTCTCCAGCCCAAGACCACCGCCAACAACAATGCCTGTCGAAAGAACCAATGCTGTCCATGCCAGCCAGCGAGTGGCACGCTGGCGTAGTTCAGTGGAAGCACATGCCCAACCATAGGCCATCAATATGGCGGCAGCCGGAAACAGGGGTAAGACATAATTGGGCAACTGCGTGCGCGCAATACTGAAAAAGAGAACATACACGCCGATCCAGCATAGCAGAAACAGGCGCACCGGTTCTTTTTTTAAGGATTTTAGCCGCCATGAACCAAACCACAGCATTGCAGCCAGCAAACCGGTCCATGGGAACCAGCCCACCAGCACACTGAAAATGTACAGCCCCGGAAAACCACGATGTCCCTGTAACGGATCGGTAAAACGATCGATATTATGATGGAAGATAAAACCTTCGAGCCAGACACCATGAGTCAAAATACCCACGGCGATATACCAGGGCAACGCCACCGCCAGGGTAATTAGCACACCCTTGAACGGATGAAACAAGCGCCAGCTCTTCCAGTCCCCCATCAGAGTCAGGAAGGAGGCAACAATTAACAGTGGCATCAATCCGGCAATCGGTCCTTTGGCCAGCGTTCCCAGTCCTATCGCAATATAAGCGACAACCACCAGTCCGGGCATTCCTTTTGATGGATGTTGTTTCTGTTCCAGATATGAAATTAGCAGCGCAGGCAATGCAACACCAAGAGCCAGCATTAACAGTGGATCAGGCACTGCAGCTCTCGCAATGACAATAATATGCAGTGCTGTTGCAAATGTACCTGCTGCCATGAATGCGGCATTTTCGCGCATAACAGGAACAGATGCAGCCATCAAACGCCGCGTCATACCCCAGACCACCAGTACCAGCCCGGTCATTGAAAGGGCCGATGGCAGACGTGCCGTCCATTCATTGATGCCGAACAAAGCATCCAGCGGCATCATCAACCAGTAGATCAGAATCGGTTTATCGAAACGATAATCGCCATTGAACATTGGCACCCACCAGTTGCCGGCCAGCAGCATTTCACGGGCGCACACGGCATTATTGGGCTCATCGACATCCCATAAGCTGTGACCACCCAGAAAGGCGAAAAAATTAACTGCACAAATCAACAACAACCAGAATAACGGCTGCTTCAACAATGGTTTCTCTTCAGCCCTGTGTGAATAATCAGCCATCGGCATCGTCATCTGGCTCCGGTCAACCATAACTCGAGATCCTGCTTAAGCGCATCACAGTTGCCGCGTAACAGCACACGTTTACGGCGCGATGTCATACCTGATGTGATTTCAACATCCGAGATGGATAGATTAAATACTTTGGCAATCACACGAACAATAGCTTTGTTGGCTTTTCCATCCTGAGCAGCTTCACCAATAGCTATTTTTACAGCATCACCATGCACACCTCGCAACTGTGCTCGTCGCGCACCGGGTTGGACATGCACGTTCAGGTAGAGGCCGTCTTTTCCCTCATTATAGAGTTCGGAAAGACTGTTTGAATTCATGAAGGGTCAGAACTTTGCACGAATGCGCATGTTTTTAGCCACTTGCAAAAGTCGTGAGCAGCGATTTGCTTCCCCACTCCGACGCATTTCCGATCTGGAATTTTGGCGAATGCAACCACCATGCCTCTCATTCCAACCCGAAAGTGCACTCGAAGTGGGATTGCAACGCATCCACTCAAATTTTTGCAAGTGGCTCTTTTGTTTCATATTAAAGCATCGATAGTGCGATGCGATTCAGGCTGGAAACAAGAAAATTATCCAGAAACATAATAGCCAGCAGCACGATCAATGGCGAGAAATCAATACCACTGATATAGGGAACCCGTTTTCTGACCGGGAACAGCAGCGGCTCGGAAAACTGATTGATGATCCGTACAATCTGGTTGTAGGGATCGGGCGAGACCCATGACAACACAGCCCGGGCAATAATTACTATCGTCGCCGCCGTGAGCAGAATATGCAGCACACCTGCCACCGCCTGCAAAAAATAACCCAGAATAAACATGTTATTATCCCCTACCCAAGAAATTGTTCGTTTTACATTCAGGAGCATGAATCATCGTTTAAGAGAGCGTCCTAGCTCAGCTCCTCGGAACGTTTGCTTGCTGCCATAACACCCTGGCGTACAGCCGCAGGTAGCCCCAATTCGTACATGGTATCCAGCGCCGCCTGCGTGGTACCACCCGGACTGGTAACCTGATGCCGCAGTGCTTCAGCCGAGTGAGCACTATCCGTCAGCATTTTGCCCGCCCCCAGCGCAGTCTGTGCCGCCAGTTTTGCCGCCACCTTCTCATCCAGCCCTAACTTGATACCCGTCGCTTGCATCACCTCTGCCAGCAAAAAGAAATAAGCCGGGCCACTGCCGGAAACAGCCGTCACCGCATGCATCATTTTTTCTTTCTCAACGCGCAATGACTCACCACAGGCATTGAGCACATACTCTGTACGCAGCTTATGACTTTCATCAGCATCACTAAACAACACCGACATACCGAAGCCCAACAAAGCCGGGGTATTGGGCATCACGCGCACAATATGCACATGCTCACCCAGCCATATATGCAATGAAGCTGTACTTACACCAGCAGCAATGCTGATCACTGTCATATCAGCTTTCAGGTGCGCCGAAAGACCTTTAATAGCAGCCTGCATCTGTTGTGGCTTTACAGCCAGAACCAGCACATCTGCACAAGCCGCTGCATCGGCATTCTGTTCGACGCAACGAACACCATATTGCCGCGTAAGATCATCGCGACGAGCCTGTTGCGGTTCTGATACACAGATCTGATCACCGGAATGACCACCCCGTGTCAATCCAGCGACCAGAGCTTCGGCCATATTGCCACCGCCAATAAATGCTATGTTTAATCCCTGCATGTTTTTATCCTTATCCTTATTAACATCATACTAATAACGCACCAGCATGATATCTTTTACTTCCGATTATCCCATTCGCCGAACAGAATCGAACCGAGCCGAACCATGGTTGAGCCTTCCTGCACAGCAAGACGATAATCATTGCTCATTCCCATACTTAATTCGGTTTTGGCTGATGCCGGAAGGCTTCCACTGAACAGGGTATCCCGCAAGCTCCGCACTACCCGGAAAGCCTGCACAACATCGCCGCCACGTGGTGCCATACACATCAGGCCCACCGGTTGTAATCCCTGCATATCTATCAATGCTTCAAGCAATGCTGGCGCAGCATCCGGACTCACTCCAGATTGACCCGGCGCATTGCCAATATTGATCTGAATCAGTACCGGCAATATTTTTCCGGTGACATGGCGCGCCACGGCTCTGGCTGTCTCCAGATTATCACAGCTGTGCCACATGGCGGCATGCCGAGCGATATACTTGGCTTTGTTCTTCTGCACTGGCCCAATCATGTGCCACGCGCATGCAGGCCACCGGTTGGCACGATCACGTAAATTCTGAGGGCGAGACTCAGCGAATTGCACTTGCCCGGCATCGACCAGCACTTGCACCGCTTCATCCGGCGCATATTTGCTGACAGCCAGCATCGAAACACCGGATGCATTCATCTCCTTTTCAAGTTGCTGATAGCGTTGAACAAGCTGTTGAGATTTTACCGTCAAAGGCATCTACAGCGCCGCTGTATCCCAGTTAACACGCTGATCCAGCGCTCTGCTCAAGGTATGCTCATCCAGATACTCCAGTTCTCCGCCCTCCGGTACGCCACGGGCAATGCGGGAAATCCGAACATCCTGATGCTGATAGCGATTGGCCAGATAGTGGGCCGTCGCTTCACCATCTACGGTTGCACTGGTAGCCAGAATGAGTTCGTTAATCCCCTGCTCAACACGCCTGTCCAGCGCCGTCAATCTCAGCTGTTCCGGCCCGATACCATCAATCGGACTCAAACGTCCTCGCAACACATGATAACAACCACGATAACCGTGACCTCGTTCCATCATCAACACATCCACCGGTTGCTCGACCAGACAAATCACGTCCGTATCACGCTTCACATCATGACAAAACTGACAGTTTCCCTGTTCGGAAAAGCAACCGCAGGTTTCACAAAAGCCAACCTCTTCATGCAATGTTTTCAGAGCTTCAGCCAAATGTTTGGAATCGGAGGCTGGCCGGGATAACAGATTCAAGCCCAGTCTCATTGCCGTTTTTGAACCAATGCCTGGCAAAGTAGCCAACATTTCGATTACCCGCGCCAACGGTACTGGTACGCCCGGCAAATGAATCAAAGAGAAAAACCGGGCGGCAACGGCATTCCAGCCATCATCCCCTGTTGTTTTTGCTTCTGTGTTTCGGAAACTTTCTGGGATGCCTGATTGAATGCAGCAGCCACCAAATCTTCAATCAAATCCCTGTCCTGTTCGCTCCACACGGATGGGTCAATATCAACACGGCGCACAATCTGCTCACCACTCATAATCACTTTAACCATGCCACCACCAGCCTCGCCGGTAATTTCCATCGCAGCCATTTCCGCCTGCATTTGCTTCATATTTTCCTGCATTTTCTTGGCCTGCTGCATCATCTTTCCGATATTCATTCATGCACTCCTGTTATTTATTCCATAGCCAACTTGTCCATAGCTGGCTGAATTTATACAGACTATTCATGATCCGGGACACCGGCAGGCAGGACTTTGACTAGCCTGGCGTCCATTTCCTGCATCAATGCCTGCACATGCGGATCATCCTCCGCGCCCTTGCGTAAGCGGGCCTCTTCGTTGCGAGCTTGTCTGGTGCGTTCCTGTGAAAGGGATTCACCCTCATGTTCTGCCAGTGACTCCCACAAGACTTCGCGCCCCAGCCATTCGGCAAAAGCCATACGATCACTGGCCGTGATAGCGCGTTGCTGGTGTTTATCCAAAGCCAAACGAACCCTGTCCTGGAATTCGCTGCAAATCACATGATCCAGCATAGCCGACACACCCGGTTTTACCTCACCAAATGCTTCCACCGCCTGTTTCCATGTTGTGAAAGTATGTCCGGCTGGTTCAGACGTTTTGGATAACGGTAAATGATCAACGGATTCAACGACCGCATCCTCTTTTGAGCTTACCGGCTCCGCATCATCCTTTTGAGAGCACCCCTGTTGTGAGTCAACAGCCTCCGCATCCTTAATATCCTTAAACGGCGGTGAGACTGATTTGCTCTGTGATTCATCATCAGCCCCGGAAACAGCGGCAGTTACTGCAGATATGACATTCAATCCACACAAGCGCATCAGCACCATTTCAGCACCCATGCGCTCATCCACCAGCGCCAGATCACGAATGCCATTCAATAATACCTGATAGCGCAAATCCAGTGCCTTGCTATCCAGGCGTGTTGCCTGTTGTGCCAGCCAGACGCGATGATTCGCATCCATTTCGTCACCCAGCAGTTCGGGGTCAACCTGCAAACAGGCAAGCTGATGCCATAACCGGCTCAATTCCTCCAGCAAACAACGCGGCCCGTGCCCTCTGGAAACTGCATCACGCAAACATTGTACAGCACACGCTGAATCAGCGGCAAAGACTGCTTCGGACAATGAACGTGCCAGCGCATAACCCACCATAGCCAGTGCCGACATCACCTCGGTAACGGTTAAATGGCCGGATGAATAAGCCAGAACCCGTTCAGCCAGCGATAATCCATCACGCACACTACCATCCGCCGCCTGTGCAATCGCCGCAATGGCATCTGCATCCGCCTTTATAGACTCGGCATCAAATACATGATTCAAATAGGAAACAATTTCGCTCTGGCCCAGCCTGCGCAAATCGAAACGCTGACAACGGGAACGGACCGTGACCGGAAGTTTATCAGCTTCGGTCGTGGCCAATATAAACATCACGTGTGCCGGTGGTTCTTCAAGCGTCTTCAGCAACGCGTTAAAGGCGCTCTTGGACAGCATATGCGCCTCATCTATGATATAGACTTTGGTTTTTAATGTGGCAGGCGGATACCGGACACCATCGAGAATTTCTCGCACATCATCAACACCGGTATGGCTGGCTGCATCCATCTCCTGCACGTCCAGATTAGCTCCATCGGCAACACTCCGGCAGGAGGCGCACTCGCCACAAGGCTCACCATGATCAGGATGTTCACAATTTACGGCCATCGCCATCAAACGGGCTATGGTTGTTTTGCCCACGCCCCTGATACCGCATAACAAATAGGCATGGGCCAGTTTACCACTGGCCAGTGCATTTTTCAGGGTACGTACCACGATATCCTGACCTACAAGGTCAGCAAACTTCTGTGGTCGCCAACGTCGGGCCAGAACCAGATAAGACATGTGGCTACTCTACGTTTTGGCCCCCGCCGTGCAATGCTTCAGCAGCTCCTTTTTGTCGCGCAATAAAAAAGCCCACTACAGCAAGTGGGCTTTTTAGCATTCAGTCGTAACGATGGATCAGGATACTTCAGTCGAGACGGGTGCGTTCTTCCTGCTCCTGCGCTGTTTTACATTCAATGCAAAGCGTCGTCACCGGACGAGCCTGCAGACGCTTGAGGCTGACACCGCCGCCACATTCATCACATTTACCAAACTCACCTTCCTTGATACGTTCGATGGCCTGATTAATCTTTTTGATCAATTTGCGCTCACGATCCTTGATGCGCAAATCGAAATTGCGGTCAGTTTCCATACTGGCCTGATCAGTCGGATCAGGAAACGAAGTCTGTTCCTGCTCCTGCATGGACTGCATATTCTCACTCTGCCCGACTTCCAGTTCAGCTTTCCAGTCGATCAACTGCTTTTCAAAATCTACCAATTGTTTCTTGGTCAGTGCCATTTCATCCTCCTGCCAATAGGCAATCCGAAAGCGGTATTGCCAAAAGGGCGCGAACCTTAGCGATTCTTGCGAATGGTGTAAATAAAGGCTGTTCCAAAGAATTATAACACTGGAACGAAAAAAACACGACAGTTAAAATCAGGCTGTTTCAACACCGGATATCACGCCATTAGATGGCTGGACTATTATGGCAGTATGCAACATGGCATCATGTTTGAACAAGCAACCCTCTAGCAACCGCATCTGTATCGAAACATATATCTCGGCCAGAACACCGCAAAGCAACCTTGCAGCAAGTGGTTGACTATCTTATGCTCTGCTAATGGATTGCCGACAGACAATATATGACCTTGGGGAGTAATCATGGAAGTATCTGAACTGCTTGCATTTACAGTTAAAAACAATGCTTCAGATTTGCATCTGTCATCTGGTGAGCCCCCAATGATCCGCATCAATGGTGATATGACACGCATTAAAATGCCTGATATCGACAGGCGTGATGTACAGGGCATGGTGTACGACATCATGAGCGACGCACAGCGCAAAACATTTGAAGAGCATATGGAAATCGACTTTTCTTTCTCACTTGGAGAAATCGCCCGCTTTCGCGTCAATGTCTTTGAACAGAGGCGCGGAATGGGCGCAGTATTCCGTGTTATTCCCAATGAGGTTCTGACACTGGATCAATTGAGCTGCCCTCATATTTTCCGTGATATTGCCATGATGCCACGCGGAATATGTCTGGTCACAGGCCCTACCGGCTCCGGTAAATCAACCACATTGGCAGCCATGATCGACCACCGCAATGACAGCGAGCGCGGCCATATCCTGACCATTGAAGACCCGATTGAATTCGTACACCGTTCCAAAAACTGTCTGATTTCACAGCGTGAACTGGGTCCCCATACCCACTCTTTTGCCAATGCCTTGCGCAGTGCGCTGCGTGAAGATCCGGATGTAATTCTGGTTGGTGAGTTGCGTGATCTGGAAACGATCCGTCTGGCTTTGACCGCAGCTGAAACTGGCCATATGGTTTTCGGAACACTGCACACTTCCTCTGCACCCAAGACTATCGACCGAATCATCGATGTCTTTCCGGCCGGAGAAAAAGAAATGGTACGCTCCATGCTCTCTGAATCGATTCGTGCCATAATTTCGCAAACCCTGATCAAAATCACTGATGGAACAGGGCGTATTGCAGCTCATGAAATTTTGCTGGGAACGCCGGCCATCCGAAACCTGATTCGTGAAAATAAAATCGCCCAGATGGTGTCTGTCATGCAAACTTCACAACGGGATGGCATGCAAACACTTGATTCGCACCTGCAGCAACTGGTCAAATCACGTAAAATCACCCAACAGGCTGCCATGGAGAAAAGCAGTAACAAGAAACTCTTTGGTGGAGGTGTTGTCTAGAATGTCCGGGAATGACAATGGCCCTTCTGCGCTGCGGGCTGAGTTTATCATTATTTCTTCAACAACGACCGGAATATGAAGCAATCTGATTTACAGGAAGTTTCCATTAAACAACTTCTGTCCGTGATGGAAAAACGTGATGCATCGGATGCCTATCTTACAACAGATATGTCACCCTCCTATCGAATTGATGGCATCGTTCATACCACGAATCAGCCAGCCCTGACGGCCATGCAATGCGAACAGCTGGCTTATTCCATGATGAACGACAAGCAGCAGAGTACATTTGCAGCCGAATATGAAATGAACCTTGCGCTTTCATTTCATGATATTGGCCGTTTTCGCGTCAACATTTTCCGCCAACGCAGTCATATTGGCATGGTGATCCGCAAGGTGAAGCTGGAGATACCCACCATTGATGAGCTGGGTTTGCCGGATATATTCAGGGATATTGTCATGGAGCCCCGTGGACTGGTGCTCATGGTTGGCGCTACCGGTTGTGGCAAATCGTCTTCACTGGCAGCCATGGTCGACTGGCGCAACAGCAATCAGGCCGGCCATATTATTTCTATTGAAGACCCTATTGAATTTCTCCATAAGCATAAAAAATCCGTTATTACCCAACGTGAAATAGGCACGGATACCCTGGAGTATCAGGCAGCGCTAAAAAATACACTCAGGCAAGCGCCTGATGTGATTCTGATAGGCGAAATACGCGACCGGGAAACGATGGAGCATGCTCTCGAATTCTCCGAAACTGGTCACCTGTGTCTGGCTACACTACACGCCAATAATGCCAATCAGGCGCTGGAACGCATTATCAATTTCTTCCCGGAAGATATGCACCCACAAGTTTGTTTGAATCTGGCGCTGAATATGAAAGCTGTATTATCGCAACGGCTGGTTAGATCGCTGGACGGCAAACGACTGCCTGCTGTGGAAATTCTGGTCAATACACCGCGTATTTCTGATCTGATTATCAAATGGGCTATCTCCGAAATTAAGGAGTTCATGGCCAACGGCAAAAATTATGGCATGCAGACCTTTGATCAATCGTTGCTGGCATTGTGGATGGAAGGACTCATTACCGAAAATGAGGCCCTGCGCCATGCCGACTCTGTTAATAATCTTCGGCTACAGATCAAAATGGCTAACCTTAAAGATTCCGGGGATCAGACAAGCGATTTGGAACAGGCCTCTCTCAACATAAGTTCACATGGTTTGAATATCTGATTGCATAACACTGATTCGAACCAAAGCAAGGCCTCCTATGGCGTAAAAATGAAATTTAAGCCATCCGGTCTAGCTGTCACTCAGGCCGGGAGTCATACCTTGCTAGAGACTTGATCGCATGCCGGATAATTTGCGTATCATCCAGAAGCCCTTCTTTTCCCTCGTTCATTTTCGATAATTGAATCGCTTCGCCTACTACCACCTTGGCACGGCTGCGACGATAAAACGGGCGCCACAGATGTACATGATCAAATGGCCATACGCCGGATACTCGAAACGGAATAATCGGCGCACCGGTTTCACGGGCGATCAGCGCGGCGCCAGGCATGATACGGTGTAACGGAACCGGAGGGTTGGCAGCCCCTTCCGGGAACATGCAGAGTGCATTACCTGCTCGTACGACCTGGGAGGCTTGGCGCAATGCCTGCAAATTGGCCCCACCGGGATTAACCGGAATGGCTCCCACCATATCAAATCCCCAACGTGCATACCACATATTTTGATAATACTCGCGCGCCATAAGAAAGGATAAGGGGCGATTCACAGAGGCCTGAATCAACAGCGGATCCAGTCCGCAGATATGGTTCCCGACCAAAATAAGCGGCCCATCCGGTAAACTGACTTCATCTTTAGATAAACGATGCCAGCCACGGCATATCACCCGGTTTATACCGCGCAATAATGCATTGGGCCCTCGCTTCCCCTGCTTACATTTCATGCTTGTATGCTTGCCGGTTCGCGATATTTTTTCAATCAAATCCGTCTTTGCATAGAAATAGCATAAAAACAGGTTTTTGCAGCTGTTGTGATTGTGGTAAATCTTGTTGTAGATATAGAATGTAAGAGCTGGATAACAGTTCAGACGAAACAATATGCGCATGATATCCATACTATCTGCATTCGGACTGACAACACTCTGGCTGCTGCTTTCCGGCTTTCAGCTATCTCCTTCACTAATTCCTGCTGATCAAATTTTGTCCGGAGGCCCATCAAAAGATGGTATTCCGGCACTCACCAACCCGGATATGGAAACGGCTAAAGTCGCCGATCGCTGGCTTGAAAATCACAATCTGGTTCTGGGTATTGTGATTCAGGGCAAGGCTCGTGCTTATCCGATCCGGATTATGAACTGGCATGAAATTGTCAATGACCACATTGGGGGAAAACATTTTGTTATAAGCTATTGCCCTCTGTGTGGCAGCGGCATGGCTTTTGATACCGATGACCGTTTCGGTGTGTCCGGTATGCTCTATCAATCCGATGTGTTGCTGTATGATAAAAAAAGCGAAAGCCTGTGGTCACAATTGATGATGCAGGCAATAGCCGGCCCGCGTACCGGTGAAAAGCTGCAACTCCTGCCCGTAGAACATAACACATGGAAAGCATGGAAAACAAAGCATCCTGATACCAGCGTTTTGTCACGCCATACCGGCTCTCGGCGCGATTACAGCCGTAATCCCTACACCGGTTATGAATCCGTTTCCGGGACTTATTTTCCAGTCTACCATCATGATGAACGATTGCCGGCCAAAGCATGGGTGATCGGATTAAGTCTGGGCAATCATCACCTGGCCTGGAAACTGGATGAGCTGAAAAAATCAGGCTCGTATCAACTGAAATGGCAACAGCATATACTGGCTATTACTGTGCATGGAGAAGGCGTACAAATCCGCGATACCGAATCAAACAAAATACTGCCTGTTACCCGTCTCTACTGGTTTGCTTGGATTGCATTTCATCCTGATACTGAAATTGCACCCTAATACCATATTTAAAAAGCTGTTTGATCTATGCTGCTATGGCCCTGCCAGTGCCATAAAAAAACATCTTTTGATCGTATGTCCCTGAGACTGCAGAATGCGAGTGTGCATTTTTTTGGGCTCGTGAAGTTATGTTTCAAACAGTTTTCTCAAATGAGCCACTTGCAAAAGTCGTAAGCAGCGATTTGCTTCCCCACTCCGGCGCATTTCCGATCTGGAATTTTGGCGAATGGAACCACCATCTCCCTCATTCCGACCCGAAAGCGCACTCGAAATGGGGTTGCAACTCATCCACTCAAGCTTTTTCAAGTGGCTAAAATAAAAAGGTTATATGGTTCAACAAGGAAGAATAAATATGAACGAGTTTAGTCAAATGGACGTCACGATATTCCATGCCGGTAATATCACCATCACACTGGGAAGCCTTGTCGCAGCTTTACTTGTACTCACGGTTGGTTACTGGATTTCCCGAAAGGCACGATTGGTTATCCAGAAAGTTCTGGCTCCACGTTTCAAAATAGACCGGAGCACTGCCTTTGCACTGGGAACCATCGCTTTTTATGTCATTGTTATTGTCACAACAATGTGTGCCCTGAGCATACTGGGTTTTGATATATCCAACCTCGCCATTGTTGCCGGTGCTTTATCGGTAGGTATCGGTCTTGGCTTGCAGAGTATCGCCAACAATTTTGTTTCAGGTTTGTTACTGTTGTTTGATAGCAGTATCAAGGTAGGTGATTATGTCGAACTGGGTGACGGTTCGCGGGGATTCATTGAGCAAATTCGCGTCCGTTCAACGATTATTCGCACAAATGATGATATAGAGGCGATTGTACCGAACAGCCATTTTCTTTCAGCTCCGGTAATCAACTGGACACTCAGCGAAGCATCCCGCCGCATGCATATTCCATTCGGCGTGGCTTACGGCAGTGATGTGGACAAGGTGTTTGATGTCATTAATGCAATGGCATTTGGTCTTCCCGATGTAAAACTCGATGACCCGGAGCGCATGCCAAGACTCTGGTTCACCGAAATGGCTGAGTCGTCGCTGAATTTCGAGCTCATTGTGTGGGTAAAATCACCGGCAACGATGCGGCCGCGCGGTACTACAAGCATATTCCTCCGGGCAATCCACAAAACACTGGTCGACAACGGTTTCGAAATTCCATTTCCCCAGCGTGATGTGCATATTCGCACCGTTCCAGATACGCTACGCACATCGACTCCACCCTCATAATCTCTGATTCAAGCCATTTCCTCTGTCAAGGCTATTATGGCCTGAGAATGACACATGACAGTGGCGGCAGAGTAACGGGAATCGAATGAGGCTGACCCATCCAGGCTCTGTCTTCCGAATTCACCCCGCCTGCATTGCCAATATTCGAACCACCATAAACTTCTGCATCCGTATTCATGATTTCAGTATAACGACCGGCGACCGGCACCCCGAGGCGATAGTCGTTGCGTGGTACAGGTGTTAAATTCAAGGCAATCACAACAGGGCCACCATTTTTATCGCGCCGAATAAAACTGAGTACTGATTGATCCGCATCATTACAATCAATCCACTGGAATCCGGCCGGATCAAAGTCAACCTCATGCAAGGCCGGTACATCCTGATACAGATGATTCATATCACGCATCATCAATTGCAGACCACGATGTGGCATGAAGTTCGATTGATCCCAGCTTAATGATGCATCGAAGTTCCACTCCGGCCATTGGCCAAATTCCATACCGTTAAATTGCAGTTTTTTACCAGGA